>JALTZZ010000100.1:39948-44467 GCA_027051165.1 archaeon
GTTTTATAGTATATAAGTTTTTTTCCCGTTTTGTAAAATTTTTATAAAATTATTATGCTCAAATTTCTATAAACTATAAGAAAATCGTTATAAATGAATTCCTCACGCTAAGGTTTGAATATTAATAATAATTGAACACTTATCAACAATTACTATTTTATTAAGATTTATTAATCACTGAATATCATTTTTCATTGGCATAGTTCATATATGCAATATAGCATGTTCCCTCGCTTGAAACCATGCATGCTCCATAGGGATTTTCTGGTGTGCATGCCTTTGCAAACATTTTACATTCAAAAGGAGATATTTTTCCTATTATAACTAAATGACAGCTGCAGTTTGGCTTTATATCTATGGACTTCTCTATTTTTATTTTAAAAACTTTCTCCGCATCTACTTCTTCATTCCTCAGCTTTAGAGCAGAAAAGGGAACTCTGCCTATGCCTCGCCATATATCGCTTGCAACGTAAAAAGCTTCTTCCATAGCCCTTTTTGCCTTAGTATTACCTTCCTTTGTTACCACTCTTGAATATTCGTTTTCAACTTTTGCATCGCCTTTTTTTATCTGCCTTATTAATAGGGCAACTGCCAAAAGTATGTCAAGCGGTTCAAAGCCGGCAACAACGATGGGCATGTGGTAAGCTTTGGCTATGTATTCGTATGCTCCATAGCCTATAACCGCTGAAACGTGTCCGGGAGCAATGTATCCCTCGAATCTTACATCCCCTATTCCCAAAAGAAGCTCCATAATCGGTGGTATAAGTCTTAATGAAGAAAGGATAAACATGTTTTCTGGAAGACCCTTTAGAACTTCTGTAGCAACGGTGCATGCCGTTGTTTCAAATCCCGGGGAGAAAAATACAACGTTCTTATCCGTTTTCTCTGCAATTTTCTTTGCATCTTTAATGCTGTATACAATTCCCACATCCGCACCCTTTGCTTTGGCTGTAAAAAGGGAATCTCTCGTTCCGGGGACTCTGAGCATGTCTCCATAGGTAAGCACCTTGTTCTTTTCTGCAAGCTTTATTGCAGTATCAATGTCCTTAGCTGGAGTAATGCAGACCGGACAGCCTGGACCTGCTATAAGCTTAACGTTGCTCGGTAAAATCGCTCTTAGGTTGAACCTCGCTATTGTTTGCTCATGTGTTCCACACACATGCATAAATGTGTATTTTTTTCCCTCTGAAATTTTCTTTATATATTTCACAAGAGAAGCAATTTTCTCCTTATCTCTAAACTTTTTTGCTAAAATGTCAGCCATTTAGCATATCCTCGGTATAGGATCTGATATTGGGGGATTAAGGATTTTTTCACTTCCTATTGATGTTTTAAGAACAACTTTGCCTTTGTATTTATCTGTAACCTCACCTATTATTTCTGCATTCCTCCCAAGCTCATGCTTTCTTATTTCAGCTAAAAATTCCTCTGCATATTCTTTATCAACACAAAAAACGACCTTACCTTCGCTTGCCAGCATGAAGGGGTCTAAGCCAAGCATTTCGCATGCACTTCTTACGGAGTCCCTTATTGGAACACGCTCCTCCTCAACAATAATGCCAACGTTGTTTTTTGATGCCCATTCGTTTAAAACGGCTGATAAACCTCCTCTCGTAGGATCTTTCATTGCATTTATTCTGCAAATATTCATTCCAACTTCTACAAGCGGATATACGCATGTCACATCGGACTTAAGCTCGGTATCGAACTCAAATCCCTCTCTTACCGAGAGCAAAGCTATTGCATGGTCTCCTATATAGCCAGAGACAATAATTTTATCTCCAATTTTTATTCCCCTATCGCTTACAACACTACCTTTTTTTGCTATACCTATGCATGTTGTTGTTATTGAAATTTCCAAGCTTCCCCTCTCAACGACCTTTGTGTCTCCTCCTATAAGTGCTATTTCGTTATTGCTGCACTCTTCGCTCATTGAAGCCATTATCTTTTCAAACTTTTCCATGCTGAATCCTTCTTCAACCACAACAGCACTAAGGATTGCTAAGGGTTTCGCACCCATTACCGCTACATCGTTTGCAGAACCGCACACTGCAAGCTTTCCTATATCTCCTCCGGGGAAAAATATGGGCTTTACTACATGAGAATCCGTGCTTAAAACGATTTCAAAATCGCTCAGTGGAATTGTTGCCGAGTCGTCAAAATCATCAAGCCCTATACCGCTACCAACGCTTTTTATCTTAAACAGCTTTACAATGCTCTCTATAAGCTCCGTTGTTAATTTTCCGCCAGAACCGTGAGATAGCGTTATTGTCCTCATATTCACGAGGATAGAACTGCATATATTTTTGATCCCTTTATAAGTGCTCCATTTATCTTATCCGCTAAGGTGCTTTCCCTGCTTACCTTTATATCTCCCTTTCTGCTCGTTGTGGCTGTGAAGAGATAATCTCCATCTGCATATATTCTAACAAGCTTCTGAGCATACTTCTTTCCAAGTCTTAAAATTATGTAATCTGCAGTTTCCTCTATATCCACGGGTATTTTCTCTATTGGAAGTATTCTCTTTTCTTTTTCTTCAAGCTCCTCAAAAGCTCTAACATCTATGCTTATGCCAAGATTTTTCTCAATTTTTTCTATATTTCTTCCGTGCTTTCCTATAATCTGCGGTATATACTTCTCGTTTATCCATACAACAGCTTTTGAATCTGAAACTTTTACATCTATCCTCGCTCTCGGTGCATGCTTCCTTATTTCTTGAATAATTCTTTCCTTTGCGAGTTTCTCTAAGGGTGTTTCCTCTCTTCTTTTTATTGGCATTACAACAGTTTCCTCACCAAAAGTGTATATCTCATATTCAACTTCCTCGCTTTCAAAATCTTTCACCTCTATAACAGGTCTTGCCAAATCAGCCTCTTGCATTCCAGTTGGAACCTTGACTGTCATCTCTATTTTGTAAACCTTCTTGACTTCACCATCTTTTATGAATATTATCGTATCAACTATTTGGGGTATCATTCCAAGCTCCACCCTGCCTATGAAGCGTTGAAGCGCATCTATAGCCTTGGTTGCATGAACAACGCCAACCATACCTACGCCAGCCAATCGCATGTCTGTAAAAATCCTAAAGTCCTTTGTCTTTCTAAGCTCATCGTATATCGTGTAATCTGGTCTTACTAAGAGAAGGATATCCGCGGTTTTCTCCATATCTCCCTCAAGAGGTGCATACTGAGTTATTTCATCGCTTACCACCAAATCTCTTGGAGATTCCATTGTTTTCACGATTTTACCTTGCTTTCTGTAAAACTCAGCTAAAGCTTGAGAAAACGTGCTTTTTCCTGCTCCCGGAGGACCGGCTACAAGTATACCCTCAGCCCTCTCCTTAAGCCTGTTCATGAGCTTTTCGCTCAGCTTGTAGTCCTCTAAGCTCACGTGTGCTATCGGTCTTACAGCGGTTATTTCGTAGCCGTCGCTGAACGGAGGTCTTGCAATCGCTATTCTTATCTGTCCAAGCTGAACTACTGTAGCACCCTTCCTCTCTATTTCTATGAAGCTATCTTTATCAACCTTCGCGTATTCTATAATCTCCCTCGCCATTTTTACAAGGTCCTTCTCCTTTAGAGGCTTATCTCCAAGTTTAACGAGCTTTATGTTCCCGGGTTTTCCTTTTTTGGCGTATGGAACAACATTCTCCTTTAAATGAACACTCATGGTTTCGTCATCAAAAAACTTCAAAATAGCAAGCTTCTTTCTAATTTTCCTTGGCTTTAAATATAAAACATCAATACCCTTACTTTTTGCAATGCTTGCCATGATTTTATCACTTGTTATCAAAATACCATTAACTTCTTTTGCAACATTTCTTATAATGTCATCTACATCTTTAAGCTCTGAAACAAGTGGTCTTCTTCCATAAAATTCAAGCTCAATAACACCTTCTTTTGCAAGCTCTCTAAGGGATTCAAGTTCCTCTAAACCACTAAATCCACTCTCTCTACCCTTATTTGCTTGATTTTCAAGTTCAGCAACAACAGCTTCTGGAACAACTACTCTACATTTCTTGAATTCCTTTTTCTTCACGAGCTTCGTTATTCTACCATCTATAATCACAGAGGTATCCGGAACTATAATCTTCATATGTTTATTAATAGGTAGGCTCTTTTATAAAAATTTATTTTATAACCCTCTTGCTGAGTCTTGACTCAGCAAGGGCTTGAAGCTTTTCCTTTGTATTAAATCCCATAGATACGAGCATGCCCAATAAAAGGACGCATAAAGCTATGAACTTTGCAACAGAACGTTTAGAATATCTGTGCAGATTTTTTAAGGAGAGAGAATTTTTGAGAACCTTGAACATATCTTCGATAATGCTTCTAACGGTTTTAAAATTCTCCCACGAGTTTAAAAAACTCTCGAAAGCAGAAAAAAGCCAATCGTAGAACCTCTTTACCTTTTCGTTTTTCTGAGCTTTGAAAGGGTGCGATAATCTCCCTTTAATTTTTTAACGTTCAGATTTCTCTTAGGAAATATGAAAGGGAGAATTTTATACCACATAATGCTC
>JALTZZ010000101.1 GCA_027051165.1 archaeon
ATTTACCCATCCCTGCGGTATTTCACCGTTTTTTATCTGCTCAACGAGTTCATCTAAAGTATCTGGCTTGTCAACAACCGGGTTGTAGTTTTCATCATAGCCTGACCATGGATTGTGGTGCGATACGTCTGGCGGTAGCTCTTGAGGCTCGCACGGATCTTCACGAGGGCATTCGCATGGGTCGCACGTTGGATCTTCAATGCATCCTGGGTCACAATCTACACAAGTTGGGTCACAATCCACAATGCATACTACATCATCAGTGCATGCATCGCCACATGGTTGATCATCACCGCACGGATCGGGACATCCTGAATCCACGGGTGTGTAGCACTCTCCGTAGCATTGTTCATGACAAGCTTCTATCTTCACGGTCTCTCCGTCCAGTCCGTAGGTGTGGTATTTTAAGTGGTGGAGACCACCTTCTGGGTAATCTGGATCCCCGACTGGATACGGAGTCTCCTCATACTTAAGGTCTATATACACGGGATCAATCGTTATTTCGAATGTATTTCCGCTCTGCTTTTTATCGAGAATGACCAAGTCGAAGGCTACTAAATCATCGGCATACTTACTCATTATTTCGCTCTCTATTTCCGCCTCGGCTAAAGCTACGGCTTCATTAAACGATTTGCCCGCATTCAGGTAGTCCTTCACCTTCTGCTCGAACTTATCCTTATATACGCTCTTAAACTCCTGTGCTAACTCTTCCAGAAGATAGAACCTCGCTTTTATCAGCTCCTCTCCGGGATCGAAGGTTTTCTTTATCTCTTCCGCAAAAGTTTGAGCCATAGAAACAGCTCCGCCGATGAAGCCGGTGAAGAATAACCCTAACCTCAGCAAGCTTGCCTTAGGCTTCTCTTCCCCGGCTAACTTTACCACTACTTCTATATCGTTCTTATCGTTCATCATATAAGATAGAGAGTTTTTAAATGCTGAACCTCACAGCTGTGAGGAATTCGATTTTTAAATTCATCAGAAAGCTTGGGTGGTCATCATGTTGAAATGTAAATCTTTGAGATCAGAATTGCACATAGAAAAGCATGTGTTAAGGCATGCAGCTTTTCTCGCTCGGATGCTTGATAAAAAGCATGGAAGATACTTAAAATTCTTAAAAAATCTTACAGAAAGAAAGATAAAGGATGCTATACACGGAGAGATAAAATCTCATAAAGAGTTTATTGAAAATCTAAGAGATGCTGTAAGGATTTGTGGAATATACTTCAGCTACGGGAGGTATATTTCAGAAGTCCTGAAGATAAATGTTTTTGATTGCTCGATTTGTAAGAAATATTTTAAAGAGCAGGATTTCTTTATTTCAGAAAAATTTTATAAAAAATTAGAAAGATTTCTACACATACAGCCAGATATTATAGAAGATAGCTATCCATTAACCAAAATTGATCGAGAATTTATAAATAAACTTGCTTACGAGTATTATTTCAGCAAAGTTCCAGAGCTCAGCATTTACAGTATAATAGCAGATATCCTCGATAGGAAGATCAAACACTATAAAATAATAAGAAATTTAAATCTCAGGAAAATCTGTTTTAAAACTAAAGAGAATTCAACTATATTACAAACTGATATGTATATAATTGTCACATCTATGAACACATAAGATTTTAATAAAACTTCTATATAATAATCTTATGGATGAACAAAGTCACTAATGAATGGCAAGAAGGTGAGATATACTGGCTGTTGGATAGAAGTTTGGAAAATTTGGTTACAATAAAACAATTTTTTTATGATAGATATTGTGAAGATTATGAAAAATTGCTTCTGCAATCGATCCTTGCTTTTGTCGGTATGGTGAATGATCTTTCTGAAATTAACCATCTTCTTAAAAAAATAAAACCACTTTGGCAAAGTACCTATGAAAATACATTCGCATATTCTATTGGGAACATTATTCGTCTATATATTGAAGAAAAAAGAGGAAAAACTTTTGATTTGTTGGAAATAGAAAATATTATCGACGATTTAGATTTATTAGCTGATAATTTTTCTGGAAAAAAAGACTTAGAGAGATTAATTGATCTATTATTCATAAGAGCACTACTGTTCGATATTATTGAGAATTTTATGTTCAGAGATGTAAAGAAGGAGATTCCAAACAAAGCAAAAGAACTTATAGATAAAGTCGATATATCCAGACTTAATGAAAATCTTCAGATAACGCTTACTTATGTGGGAGAAGTTTTTAATTTATCAATCAAAGAATTTCTTTTTAAAGAGATTCTTAAATCGTTAGAAAATAAGGAGTTTTTAGAAAGAACAAGTATGGAGTATAAAGCATTTCTCATAAGAATCTTAACTATGAGGAGAATGTTTAAAGAAAGGCAGATAGTCCTGAAAAAGACTATAAACGAATATAAAACAATGTTTTTACATCAGGCTGAGAGAAAACTTTTCAAAGAACTTTTTTATAGATTAATTTCTGGAAAATTTCAAGATGTAGCATCAGAAAAAGTTATAATAGAGATTAAACTTCCAGAAGAAGAACTTGAAAACATTACCATGCCAAACATTTTTCAGCTCTGTATATTTTCTTTAGGTCTTGTAGTATCAGGATATTATGATATCTATACTTTACCACACTTTGAGCGTAAAGAGTATACACATTATCTAAATTTACTTAAAGATCGCAGAAATGATGATATACTTAATGAAAGATTTCGACTTGTAGATAAAAAAAGAATCGAAGAAGTATTTACAGTGTTCATAGAGAAA
>JALTZZ010000102.1 GCA_027051165.1 archaeon
GAAGCACTATCGACGATTAGCTCAAGGTGGCGAAGAAATGTTTCGCTCTGCATAAGCTGCAGCGCTATACTAAGCGCTCCGTGGAAAGGCTCGTGGCGCTGAATGTACTTTTGGTGGGCGTGGTGGTTTCTATAGGTTTTAGAGAGAAAGAAGCACTGCAAAGGCTTGCCGAGTGGTGAGGCTAGAGAGGACCCTAAACAAAAGATATACGGATTGAACCTTGAGAGGGTGAGGGCATACCTCTTCCGTCATGTCAGGGCAACAGAACTCGCGCAATATCTCACCGATGCCTCAAATATACGTACACCTATCCGGGAAAGCTGTTGGGAACAAGGTCAAGAAGATAGCAGGCATTGAAGTTGAAGAGGAGGATGAGGAAACCTTCAAGCTCAAGCGGTGCCCTGTGTGCAAGCGCGTGAATCCGCAGCACTACGAGCGCTGCTACCACTGCGGCGAGGCTCTCGATGAAAAGACGATCTACGAAAAGAAGCAGGAAGCGATACTGAGGTTGCAGAGCTTGCTTGTTGAGAATCCTGAGCTGTTTGTTGCATTGCAGGAACTCGAAAAAAATAAGTGATAAGGTAAAGTTTCATTTTGATTTAATTTCTAAAGTGGAGGGTAAAATAGCAACAATTCTATATTTAATATCTTGATATGTTATGTTACATTTGTCTAACTCTCTATTGTTGTCACCTTTAGTTATAAAGTAGTATGTGCCATTTCGAAGGACTATACCAAGAACTCTATGCGCCCATATTTCGTAGCTCCCCTCCTTTCCTTCACAGTTATTTGATGTAAAGCCGATTATATCGCCTACTTTAATATCTACAGGGTTCTCTTGGTAGATCACTATATAACCAGGTTCGATTGTGGGTGACATCGACCTCGTTGTACCCCCAAATATGAAATACCCTATTTTCCCACCTTTTCCAAACTTTAAGGTTATAGAATTATTAGATACAATTGGATAATCTTCTAAAATTTTAGTTACAATAGGTTGGTATTCATTTAAATTAATACAACTACCCCAACGAAGACTCATAAATGTATTACGTTCCTCTCGCATACCATCTATTTTCCCTTTATTATATCCGTCTTTATATCCAGTATCATATCCACTCTGATACCCTTTTACATAACTGTAAATACCGAAAATAATGAGAAATATTAAAAGAAAAGATATTAAAATTAATTTGTTTATTTTAGGCACCATGTTAAACATGCTTTTATTTTTTGTTATATATAAAAAAGTAACTATCGCACCACCGCACCACCGAACAATAAACTTTATATATGGGGGGATGCCCTTACTTAGATACGAGCGGATGTGGTGAGTGTCGGAGTCCTTTAGGAGGCTGCAAAGTGTTTTCTGTTTTCCTGGGGTGGACATATGACTGATACTGAAATAAAGTTTGAGAAGATTGGTATTGAAGAAAGGAAGGTGCTTTTGGATATCCTCGGATATGAAGTTAATGAAGACGGTATAATCTTAGATAAAAAAACGGGGAAGGAATATAAAGACCCAATAACGGGGGATGTGGTCTTTATTGAGAATGCATCTATTTTACCAGGATCCACAGTGATAATAAATACGTCCGAATTGACCTTATCAGAATATATCACAAGGTACCTCGAAAAGGTATGTGAATAAATATAATGACCTTTCCTCCAGACCTGTCATTGCGTGAACTTTTAGACTTAATTGTTGCGAAAAAATTAGTTGGGAATGCGCTCAAGGAAGCTAAAAAGAAGATTAGAGAATTATGGGAGAGAAAAGAATATGGCTTTACCCCAGACCCTGAGTTAGCTTACGAATTACAGAGGATCAGTAAAAGTGATGCCTATAAAAGAATGAAAGATTGTATAGGAAATCATCCTTTTTTAAGTTTGATAAAATTGGGGCTTAGGATTGCAGAACTTAGTGACGAAGGGAGAGTGGAAACAATCGCAAAAATAAAAAATTCAGTATATGAGAAATATGGAATCAGAGGTGTAAGAATCCTTAATATGGGCGGAACTGGAGTGCTTTTAGAAATTATACAATACTTAAGCCAACTTAAAATACAAAAAAATTACAATCAAAGGGATATAGCAGAAAAATTCGAAGAAATAATTGATAAATGGACAGAGATAACAATATTTCACAAGGCAGAACATGGCCAAAACATGCTAAGAAATACGATTATTAGATATATGGAGATTTCTCGTGAATTGTTTTTTGTGTTTGCTTCTGGTATTGCAGGAGATCAAGCTAAAAAAGTCATTGCAAATCTTAGTAACAAGAATGAAATACGAAAAAGAGGTTATATATTCCATCTTTATGAGAGAAAAGAAGATATGACTGGGAGGGTATTGTATACTTGGATTTTCCAGAAATTAGTTTAAGAAAACCTGAACGTGTGCCTCTGCTGGTTCTTCATTATCAGCCCAAAGATTGGTATCTCCTCGTCCAAGGGGAGTTCGCAGTAGTAGCTTTCCCCCTTAACTTTCAGCAGGCCCCTTGAGAGCCTCCTTTATCTTCCAGGCTTTAACAATCCACCTAGCTTCCATCATGCGCCTCGGAAGTAGCATGAAGGCAAATTTCCCGGAAAGCACCCACGCTGCACTTCCAATATTGCTGAGAAGGTTAGGGTAGAGTAAGCATCAGAGGTTGGTAGCGATGCTCTTCCAGAAGGTAGAGGAGAAGGATGTCAC
>JALTZZ010000103.1:0-1083 GCA_027051165.1 archaeon
GTTTAAAACTTCATAATAATCAAAACAGTCATTTACATTTTGAGCCTGTTCGAGGCAATCTTTATACTCTTGTTATGAGCAATTCTTCTATTCAATCTACTACAACGATTACTAACACTATAGTTGAAACTGAGTATTTTAATAAAGTAATACCAGCAAATTCTATTTATAAAGGTTTATTTATAGAATTTTATGTATGTGGTTCATATTCAAATGCTAGTGCTAGTGATGATTTTACGTTAAGGTTCAAAGTTAACGGTACTACAATACATACTATAAATAGGATAGGGGGGAATGAGACAGATGCTGGTTGGGAAAGTATTGCTAAACTTACTTTTAGAGAAATAGGTTCTACACAGGGAGCTTTTGTTCCTTTCTTTAAGTATTTAGAAAACAACAATAATGTTCATGCTAGGTCAGATGCAACAGAACATTCTATAGATACTACTGTAGATAACACTATATCAATGACTATGCAGTGGAATAATGCTAAAGTAGGAAATATCTTTCAAGTAACTCAAGGTAATATAACTTATAGAGACTAGATTATTTTTTAAAAACGTGGTATAATTCATTATGGCAAGAATAAATAAAAGTAAAACAATTAAAGAAGCGCAAGGGATCCCTTCTAAAGAAGATATTCTGACTTCCCCAGAGAATAAAGATACTCTTACTATGGCAGTACAAGATTTGCAAGGAGAAGTTAAAGGCAATGTAAAAGTTACTGAAGGGGAATTTGTGTTTGCGGTTCCAGCTATTATAGCTCTTGGTGAAGGAGATTATGACAAAGGGTTGGAGACGTTGACACAAATACACGATCAATTACGAGAGATGGGTAAAAATATGATGGGTATGGAACCTACAGAAGGTCTGGCTGCTGCTTTATCTTAACAATAATAAAAATAGTAAGAAGATATGAGTAAAGAAGATATAACATTAGCACGTATAGAAGATATTAGTCAAATAACAACTTTTGCTTATTCTGTATACAAAGAACTAGAGTTAAAGGTTTCTCCCCCGGATTTCAATAAAATTATGAATGAAGTAGCTGAAGCCGTTATTCAAGAAGGTGTTTTAGTAAGA
>JALTZZ010000103.1:1093-2669 GCA_027051165.1 archaeon
TAAAAAAATTGATTGTGTTATGATGTTTGATAAGACAAGTTCTTGGTGGTCTACAGAACCTTTATTAGTACAAAAGTTTTTCTTTATAAAACCAGAATTTAGAGATGGAAAACTCTTTAATGCTCTTTTGAGTGCTGCTGAGGATTATGCTAGAATAGGAGGGTTGAAGATTGTTCAAGATGTTATTGGAAAATCTTTTGACTTAAAGGGAAGATTGTTAAAGAGATATGGCTATACACCAGTAGGAGTCTCATTTTTAAAAGATATTAAGTAGAAAGTTTGTAATATGGGAAGTCTTTTTAAAGGCAAAGATAAAAGAACTATATCCTCTACTGTTGTTGATTTACCAGGGTGGATAGAAACTCCAATAGCTAGTCTTGTTCAAAGAACTAGAAAACTTTCAGAAAGAGAATATGATCCTTATACAGGAGAACGTTTAGCTTCTTTTACTCCTGATGAACAACAGGCCTTTGATTTAGCAAGAGATTTAGTAGGACAAACTGATTTAAGTCCTTCTAGAGGAATTCTTAATGATGTTATTACAAGAGGTTTAGATGGATATACGCAAACTCAATTACAATCTTTTATGAATCCTTATATTGAGAATGTTCTTGATATAAACAGAAGGAGACAATTTGAAAATTTTGATAGAGCTAGAAATCAACTACAAAATAGAGCTGCTCAAACTGCTGCTTTTGGTGGTTCAAGATATGGATTAGCTGAGGCAGAACTTTCAAGAAGTTTTCAACAAGATATGGCTGAATATGACCAAAGAGGTTTATACGATGCTTATAACGAAGGTTTAGCTAGAGCTTTACAAGGAACACAACTTGCTGGAGGAGCGGCAACAGACTTAACTAGACTTCAACAAGCACAACAACAAGCTTCTTTACAAGACATTGCAACATTACAAGGAATAGGGGCTCAACAAAGAGCTCTTGAACAAGCTGGTTTAGATATAGATTATCAAGATTATCTTACTGAACAAGCTTTTCCTTACGAACAAATACAATTTGCCAATAGTATTTATCGACCCACTGGAGGTCTTTTAAGAGGTTCTACTACTACTCAAGTACAAAAAGGACAAAGAGGAGGTTTTCTTCAAAACGCTCTTGGTATTGCTTCTATGGTTGCAGCTCCTTTCACAGGAGGATCTTCTTTAACTGGTGGTTTAGGTAGTATTTTAGGAGGAGCTTCTTTTGGTGCTAGTACTGGAGGTCAAGGAGGTTTTGCTGGTTTAGGTAACATGTTTAATAGTGCTAGAGGATATTATGGACCAGGCTTCTCTGATGGAGGTGTTATAGAAGAAATAACTCCAGAAAATTTTGATAGTTTAGTTCCAACTGGTACAGCAGAACTAGGTGATGAACTTCTTATATATTTACCAAGCGGTAAAGAAACTTATACACAAGAAGAAATTAATAGAGCTTTAAGAGAGATTGTTGGAAATGGTCCAATACCAGAAAGGCTTATTACATATAATTATGATTATGGTAAGAAAGATTCTGAACCTAGAAGGGACTATTTTGAAGTTCTTGCTGAAATAGAAAGTTCTGGTAATCCTAATGCTATAAAT
>JALTZZ010000104.1 GCA_027051165.1 archaeon
TTTTAATAAAATTACACTCAAAAACTATTTTTCTTAGTTTTTTCGTAATTATCATGACATCTATATTAAAATTTTCGTTTATCTTACCACTTGCTAAAAAGCTCATTATTATTAGTCTTTACCTTTATAATGCCATACAACAATATACAACAGCATGGAGGTATTAGAAAAGCTACCAAAAGATTTTGAAGTCTATATAATAGACCTCGATGGAGTTGTTTATAAAGGAGATGAGCTCATAGCAGATGTTGATACAATTAATGATCTCATAAGCTCTAAAAGAGTTATTTTTTTAACAAACAATTCAACACTCTCAAGAAGGCTTTGCAAAGAAAAGCTTAGAAAATTTGGAATAGATGTTTATGAGGAAGATATAATTACATCAAGCTATTTAGCCTCAATATATGTGAAATCAAAAAATAAAAATGCAAAGGTATTCTGCGTTGGAGAATATGGTCTCGTCGAGGAGATGGAGAAAGCGGGCTTAAATCTATGCAGAAGAAACTGCGACTTTGTAGTTGTTGGTCTTGATAGAAATCTTACTTACAATAAGCTGTCAAATGCGTTAGAGCAGATTCTTGGAGGAGCAGAATTTATCGCAACAAACAAAGACAGAACATTAATCACGGAAAAGGGAATACTTCCGGGAGCTGGAGCGGTTGTTGCATTTCTTGAATACTCAAGCAGAAAAAGGGCTAAAATTGTTGGTAAGCCTTCGAAAACTGCTGCAGACATCATAACAAAGATGCTGGAAAACTATAAAAAGAGAGATGTATTATTAATTGGTGATAGGCTGGAAACGGACATCGTGTTTGGTAGAAGAATCGGTGTAAAAACAGCCTTGGTGCTTACAGGGGTGAGCACTGAGAACGAAATAAAAAATTCTAAAATAATGCCGGATTATATAATAAAAAGCCTTTAGAGGTGCTTATATGAAGGTAGAAGTTCAGATAGGAAGTATAGAAGTTAAAAACACCATAGAAATACCGGAGAGGATTAGCTTAGGCGGGCTTGCTGTGAATATGAGGCATAAAAATGAAGGTGTTGAAAGGGTAGATAATGCTATAAAGAGCAGGCATAAAATAACAGCCAATTTTCTCAAAAATAATAATAAAATAGGAGAAATGGAGTGTAATCTTATCGTCGTTATAAGCGATCTTCCAAACATAGACGATACATACAACACTTGGAAGGAGGGATATGAGAAGCTTGACATTAGATTTAGAAGAGCAATAGAAAACGCGATATCGTTTACGGTGATGCCCGCGATAAGCGTTCTTCTTGATAAGATGAGGCTGCCAACTGTTATACCGCCTATAGCGTTTAGCGTGAGGTAGGCATGGCTAAAGCTAAGATAGTAACTCCTTCGAGAATTCACATAACGCTGATAGATTTGAACGGTGAAATAGGAAGAATAGACGGTGGCATAGGTATTGCACTGAGCGAGCCAAAGATGGTAGTTGAAGTTGAAGAGAGCGAAGGCTTGCATGTTTCAGGGTTTTTAAGAGAGAGAGCTAAAAAAGTTGCTGAAAAAGTTTTGAAAAAGCTTAATCTAAAAGGTGCAAGGATAAATGTTAAGGAAGCTTACGAGGAGCACATCGGCTTGGGTTCCGGAACTCAGCTCAGCTTGGCGATCGCTAAGGGCATATGCGAGGTTTACGGTATAGAAAAGAGCGTTTACGATCTTGCAAGAATGGTCGGCAGAGGCGGAACCTCTGGAATTGGAGTAAATGCCTTTAACTATGGCGGCTTTATACTTGATGCCGGACATTCAAAAAAGATAAAAAAGGATTTTTTGCCAAGCAGTGCTTCGAAAGCTCCTCCTCCAAAGATCTTAATTAGATACGACTTCCCTTGGGATGTTGTTCTTGTTATTCCAAAAAATAAAACAAAAGTTTATGGAGGAAGGGAGGTAGATATATTCAGAAAATACTGCCCCATACCAATAGAAGATGTAAGGAAGCTCAGCCACATAATCCTAATGAAGGTTCTCCCAAGCATCGTTGAAGAAGATATAGAGTCTTTTGGGAGCGCAATAAATGAAATTCAAAATATAGGATTTAAGAAGATTGAAGTTCAGCTCCAAAATAATGATGTAAAAAATATTTTAAAGATATGTCAGGAAAACAGCTATGGTGCAGGATTGAGCTCTTTCGGACCTACTATTTACTGCATTGCAGAAAAGGAAATTGTTGACATTTTAAAAGGCGATAAAAGAATTGAAAAAATTATAGTTGCAAAACCGAAAAATAAAGGCGCAGATGTTTATATTAGAAATGTATTGTAGAGACTTCTTTCTGAGATTTCTCCGGCGAGGTTCGTTTTCATTAGCCTCTCGACCTCTTCCCTATCTTGAGTCTTGGCTAAGATGTGCATTAGCTTGACGTAGGCTACTTCAGCGAGCATGTCCTCGCAGGATATTACTCCCCTTGCCAAGAGCTCCCTTCCAGTAGAGTAGACCTTCATGTCAACCCTTCCGTAGATGGTTTGCGTTGCCATTGCAATTATTTTTCCCTCCTCAACACCACGCTCTATAGACGGAATCAGATAGCTTGGAACATGCCCTAAGCCTGTGCCCTCTATTACTATACCGAGATATCTGTCTATATAGAAGTCGAACAGCTCCTTATCTATTCCCGGATATATCTTTACAAGGGCTAC
>JALTZZ010000105.1 GCA_027051165.1 archaeon
GGATATAGAAAAAGCTTTTTCCTCATTATCTAAAAAAGTTGTTGTTAAAATAAGCATGTTATTTATTAGAAATAAAGATTACACAAAAAAGCTTGTGATCCCGTTTATCCATTATGGGCCTTTTGGAAAACTATGTAGTAGCGATTTCCCAAGCAAATTAAAGCAAGAAGGGGCAATAGCCTTGCATGGCCCCTCAACACACGACCTAAATTTATCTAATTCATATGAAAAAAGAAATCTTATTGAGTACATAAAAAAAATAGAGCCTTCTTCTTGGGATAAGAATTTTTCCTATGTTTCAGGAATAAGCAGCAATGGTATAGCTAAAGCTCATCTTTTAATATTTGGAAAAAATGCAGCTCTCTTTCTAACAAGATCCCCTGAAACTACTGAGGATATAGAGTATTCCCTAGGCCTTATAATAAAAGAAAAGCTAAAACCTTATTTTGAAAATGTTGCTATTATAGACATGCACAATTCCGAAGGAAAAGATATAACTCACTTCACAGCTTATTCCAAGGAAGGAGAAGAATATCTTTCAGCTGTGGAAGACGTAATAAGAAATCTAAAAACCGCAAAGAGTTCTAACCTAGTTTTTGGCTTTTCTGAGATTAGAAAAGATGAGTTAGAATCTTCATCAATAGGAGGAGCTGGAATAAACATATTTTTCTTTGACTACAAACCCCCTTTATTATTGTTGGTGGTAGATGGAAATGCAATAGATGATCAATGTAAACATAGGTTAGAAACTCTACTGCTAAAAGAAAATCTAATTCCTTTAATAGTAACTACTGACAGCCATGAAATAAATACAGTAAAAGGAGTTGTAAACGAGTTCACATGTGGTGATAAAGATATCTCATTGATATATAGTAGAGTAAAAGAAGCTATTTCTAAGGCTAAACCTTCAGAATCTTCTTTAGTTGAACACAAAGTAGGAATAAATGTTTTAGGAAAGGACTTTTCCATAGAGCTTATAACAACACTAAATAGCTCTTTAGCAATAGCTAAGATATTGGCTCCTGTAGGAATAATCATAGCAATAGCTCTCTCATTATATGTTTTAACCTTAATTTAGTTTTATTTTTCAGCCTTTTCAATGGCCTTTTTTAGAAGCCATACAAAGACAGGAGAAGGTTTCTCAAACTTGCTACTTAGCTCAGGATGTGCTTGCATCCCTAATCCATTTCCTTCTTTATACTCAACAGCTTCAACTATTCCTTTATAAAATGCAGAAAAAACAAGTCCTTTCTCTTCCAAAACTTTTACAAACTTGGGATTTACTTCATACCTATGCCTATGCCTCTCTTTAACTTTCTTTTTTCCATATATGCTCATAAGCTGAGTACCTTCTTTTATTTCCATCTCATAATCTCCAAGTCTCATGCTTCCTCCTTTATGGGAGATTTGCTTTTGTTCAGGCAAAAGAGTTATAACATCATATTCACTCTTCTTAAACTCTAAAGAATTGGCATCCTTTATGCCAGCTACATTTCTTGCATATTCTACAACCATAAGCTGCATTCCTAAACATAATCCCAACAAAGGAACTTTATTCTCTCTTGCATACTTTATTGCATTTATTTTTCCTTCTATTCCTCTTTTACCAAAACCTCCAGCTATTATTATGGCATCCATTTTCTTTACATCTGCTAAATCTTTGCTTAGCTTTTCACTATCTATCAGATGAATATTAACTTTATTCCTTATCTCAGCGCTTGCATGCTTTATTGCTTCCTCTACAGATACATATGAATCAACTACTTTCGTATATTTTCCAACTATCCCAACTTTTAAGGACCTTCCTACACTCATCTCTTCCATGCTTTTTATCCTATTCTTCCAATCCTCCCATGATTTTGATACTTTCTCCTCTATCTTAAGATGATGCTTTATTCTATGAAACATTCCTTGTTTTTCCAATATAAGAGGGAGCTCATATATAGTTTTTAAAGAAGGATCTTCAATTATATCCTCTTTCTTTACATTACAAAATAAAGATATCTTCCCCCTTATCTCATCATTTATCTTTTGATCAGTTCTACATACAATAATTTCTGGCTTTATCCCAAGGCTTTGTATTAGCTTGTTTGCGTGTTGTGTTGGCTTTGTCTTTATCATACTTCCTATTATTGGAAGATAAGTTAGCTGTATGAATAAAACTTCCTCTTCATTGCTCAGTTGTCTCATAGCCTCTATAAAATAAACATTCTCAATATCTCCAACTGTCCCTCCAACCTCAATTATCAAAACATCTAAATCCTTTTTCTCTGCGAATTCCTTTACATAATTCTTTATATAATCTGTAACATGAGGGATAAATTGGACATCCTCTCCTAAAAATCCTCCCTTTCTTTCTTTATTTATTATCTCTCTGAATATCTTTCCACCTGTTAGAGAGCTTTTTCCATCTAAATCTTCTCCTAAAAACCTCTCATACCCTCCAAAATCCATATCCACTTCGCTTCCATCTTTTAATACAAAAACTTCCCCATGCCTAAAGGGATTCATTGTACCACAATCTACATTTAAGTATCCATCAAATTTTATAGGCAATACTCTGAATCCTTTAAGCTTTAGAATTTTTAATATACTTGATGTTAATATTCCTTTCCCTAGTCCTGACATTATACTTCCTAAGAT
>JALTZZ010000106.1 GCA_027051165.1 archaeon
GTCTTCCGCACTCTGGCATGCGGAGAACACCGCAAAAACCATCAGGAGGAGCACCACTTTTGTGGAGCTCCTCATGCAAACTCCACCTCCATAATGAACAACTATACTCAATGATGAGCAGGCACATAGTGCCATAAAAAGTTTACCCTCACAGCTGTGAAGATGTAATATGATTTATGAAGATTTTTAAGGTGCTGAAAAATTATAGAAGCAGGCTTTCTCACAGCTGTGAGGAATAGATTTTATAAACTTTTCATTAATATTCGTTTAGTTCTTTTAGAAACTCTACGATTAATTGCTTGTCTATATAATAACCCTTATTTAAGAATTTTTCAATGAAAGGTTTTACATTTTTTATTATTTTTCTTTTTTTAGCAATTTTTAGCAGTCCTAAAGTTCCTATATATTTTATCTTAAGTTCATCTGCGACTTTTCTCCCTTTTTTATCATCTATCAGCAAAGGCAGTTTCATTTCTAACGATAAAGCTATTGCTTCAGCTTCACCTTCATCAACAATTAAGCTTAAAGCTTTTGCTAAATTTATGTTTTTTGGTTTTGCAACTTTTAGAATTTTTAATTTTTCAAAGAAATCTCTTTCCTTTTTAAATAATTCCTTCTTTACATTTTTCGGAATTAAAACGCATTCAAATAGTTTATCTAAAATAAATATGGCATCTGACTTCTTTAAAATGATAAGTGGAGATGTATTAGAAACTATCCGCATTTTTTAGCTCCTTTTTGAGTTCTTCTTTATCTAAGTTGATTATGCTAACCTTTTTCTCGCTCAAAACTTTCATAAAATCTTCTATGCACAGATCAGCCAGATCAGAAGCTTGTTTTAACGTCAGTTTTCCATCTTTATAAAGCTGGACTGCAAGTGCTATCTTTATATCTCTCTCGGATATTTCCTCTGGAACCTCTATTTGTATAACTCTTCCCATATCTGAAGCTTAGGTTATAACGTTATAAACGTTGAGACAGCAGCTTTTGGCAGCATTAAAAGATTCTTAGATTTAATCTCATTAACTAATGAACAGCTTTGTGCATTATATCATCACAGCTGTGAGGAATAGATTTTATAAGCTGTTTATTTGTTGGTGATGCGGATGGCGGAGGTGGGGGATCTGCTTAATAATTTTGTTCATAAAGATGGGTTGCGTTTGTATCTGACCTCCTCCCTGCACTGAAGTGCGAGGGTCCCTTGCGGGGAGGTTTGTGCTTCGGGCTTCACGGACATGTCCTTGGGGATTCCTCCATCCCGAAGCACGGGGTGGGTCAGCACCCCGTTAGACCCTCCTCCCTCAGCCCAATAAGCCTACCCCGTCGCCGGCTCGGCTTAAAGAGCTTCATTGAGACGAGGGCTATTTATTTATAACTACTAAACAACCGCTATATAAACGTTTCGCTTGCCACTACTCCACCAACCTCCCCCTCCCACCTCCCCTAATTCATCCCCGCTTTGAAAAGCGGGGCTTTCTTAGCGACATTTTGTAATGGCATGCGGCGGCAACGTAAGAGCTGGTGCGCTTCTCTACGCAGGTGCAATTCTCAGCGATGTTGCAGAGATGAAGAACAAAGAAGAGATTAGAAGAGAGCTTCAGGAAGTCAAAGAGATTCTGGACAGATGCATGCCTGAGCACGGCTACATCTTTCAAACGCATTTCGAGTGGATAGTAAATAGTGTTCCGAAACATCAGAACGACGTGGATAAGCTCAAGGGACTTATCATGGAAATTCTGAGCAAGGAGTTCCCTAAGATGCCAATTAAAAACATCCCCGTCAGATATATGATTTAGTCTTTATTTTTGTTTCTTATTTTTCTCGGTTGTGCATGAAAATTTTTATCTCGACATGTCTGAGGCATGAACCAAAAAATTTAATATGGGAGCAGTTTAGATAATTAAGGTAGGTGTATTTGATGAAGATCTTAATTGAGAATTTGGGTCCTATACGTGAGGCGGAAATAGAATTGGGAGATATAACTGTATTGCTTGGTCCACCAAATACTGGTAAGTCCTATACGCTTAAAACTATCTATGCATCGCTTTTAATGCTTGATCAAATAGCTTTAAAAAAAGAGGTGGAGAATACTGTTTTGGAAGAGTTTGATGTTACTCGGATATATTATATCCATCATGCAATAGATATTCCCCAACTTTTAGCTATAATGATTATATTATATAGAAGCGGTATTGATATAGATTCCTATAAAGTTAAAAAACTAATAAATTACATTAAAGATGAAATGAATATCCATTTTATTGATGCAAAAATACATGAGAATAAAATAACTATAAATTTAGGAAGAGAGGATAATATCAATATTAAAAAAATAGTAGAAAAATTAAAAGATAAATTAGATTACTTTTGGTATATTGTTCCATTAGTAGAGAAAACTAAAATAAAAGTGGTACCAAAAAAGAGTTTTTTTGAAATCTTTTCAATCGTATCAGAAACGATGAAAGAATCATTGCTACATACATTAAAAAAGGAATTACTATGGTATAGAGGAAAAAAATATAGGGAATTTAATATTCCGATAACATATAAATTATCTACGGAACTATATAAAGAAACTTTAAAGGTTAAAAG
>JALTZZ010000107.1 GCA_027051165.1 archaeon
GATGCACATAGGAAGGTCGAGAAACGATTTAATAGCAAACGACCTAAGAATGCTTGCAAGGGAAAAAATACTTGAGCTTAAGCTTGCTATCTTAAAAGTTATAAGGACTTTGCTGAAAATAGCTCAAAACAACTTAGATACGGTAATGCCGGGCTATACGCACATGCAACACGCTCAACCGGTTACTTTAGCTCACCACATGCTCGCACATGCAGATGCCCTTCTCAGAGATGTTGAGAGGCTTGAGGATGCATTTTCAAGGGTTAACAGAAGCGTTCTCGGAGCATGTGCACTCGCTGGAACGAGCTTTGAAATAGATAGGGAGGAGGTAGCTAAGCTTCTTGTCTTCGAAGGATTGATTGAGAACACCATAGATGCTGTTGCAAGCAGAGACTTTATTCTTGAAACTGTCTCATGCACCTCTATAGCCTTAAACAACGCAAGTAGACTTGTTGAAGAGCTTATTCTTTGGAGCACATACGAGTTCAGCTTTATAGAGCTAAGTGACGAGGTTTCCTCCACGAGTAGCATAATGCCACAGAAGAAGAATCCAGACGTTCTGGAGATTGCGAGAGCAAGGATATGCACGTGTATAGGAGACTTAGCAACGCTAATGGCAATTATAAACGCAAAACCACTTGCATACAACAGAGACTTCCAAGAGGCTAACCCTATAATGCTTAGATGCCTAAATACTGCAATAGATATCTTTAAAATTTTAAACATTGTCCTAAACAATATAAAAATAAACAAAGACAGACTCGAAAGCTTATGCAAGGAGAACTACATAAATGCCACAGACTTAGCAGAGCATCTTGTAAAAAAATTCAACTTAACGTTCAGAGAAGCTCATAACGTCGTTGGCAGAATTGTTTTAAAAGCTATAGAAAGGAACATTAGGCAAGAGGAAATAACCTCAGAGCTCGTAAGAGAGGTTTCAAGAGAAGTTCTTGGAAAAGAAATAACAATAAACGATAAAGAGCTTAAAGAAATCCTTTCTCCTAAAAAAAGCATAGAATCTAAAAATGTTATAGGCTCCCCAAAGCCAAGTATCGTAGAAGAGATTATAAAAAGGAGAAAGAAGATTATAGAAGATAAAACAAGAAAATATAATGAAATTATTAATAAACTTAGGAGAATTGAGGAAAAACTGATTAATATAGAAATAAAATAGTAAATAAAAATTAAATACAGGGATGATCAAAATGAGAGAATCTGATGTCAAAATAGTGTTTACTAAGTTCTTTCCCAAAAGATTTAGGATATATTCAAAGCTTAAAATCTTGAATACGCTCAAATATTTTCCAGAGCTTAAAAATATAAAGAGAATAAACGTTGGATACACATCTTTTGGTGGAACCTTCTATTTAGGAAAGAGCGATGAAAAAACGATATCAATAGGAGTAAATCAAAGAACTTCTATGCACATCATAGCACACGAATTTACGCATTACATCCAGTATTTTCAGAAGGAAATTAGAGATTTTGGTTTTAAAATTCCAGAAGTAAGGCTTTTTTATTTAAAAGAAATACCAAAAGGAGAAAAAGCATGTGAAATATATACATACGCAAGACATAAAGACCTTGTCGGAGATTTTGGGTATTTTGGAACTTTAAAGGGTATTAAAAAGGAGATAATCCATATAGCTGCTAAAAAAGCTATAGAAAAGAGAAACATTGAAAACCACAGAAACTATATAAAATTTTTTGAAAAAGAAATAATTCGTTAAGCTGCTGGTTTTTGTATATGAAGGTATCGCTATACCTCGACGATACGGAATATTCAAAAGAGCTGGAAGATTTCGTTCTGAAAATTATTAATAAAGCCAAGATTAAAGAAAATATCACAGTAAACATTATTGATAAGGAAAAAAATTTTTCAAAACTTTTACCAGCAGTAGTTCTTGAGAGCAAAGGCTCGAAAATTATATACAACGCAATTCCAAAAAATAGAGAAGAAAAATCTTTTTTAAAAACGCTGAAAATGCTTTATTCCGGTAAAGTAGAATTAAAAAGAGACGTTGCTGATAGGGTAAAAAAGATTGATCGCAAAATGAAGGTTGAAGTTTTCATAACAATAACGTGTCCTTACTGTCCAAAGATCGTTGAAAAGATAAACAGCTTTGCAGTTTTGAATCCAAACGTTCTACCAGTAATAATAGATGCAGAATATTTCACTGAGTATTCTTCAGAGAAAGGTGTTAGCAGCGTTCCTCATATCATAATCGATGAAAAGATAAACATTGTAGGAAATACAAGCGAAGATGAGCTTTCTATAAGGCTTATTGAGGCAAAGTATCTTTTTTAATTGCTGTTTCTTACCCTCTATAGAAGAATTTTGGCAGCCTCCTTTCTTTTAAACTGTAAATGAGAAGGTTACTATAGAGTCATAGTGAGAAAAGTTAGAATTATTTTTTGTGTTAATTATAAAAATAGAGCTATAAGAGTTTAAAATAACCCCCTTACAGAAGGCAGGTATTTAGTTCGTAGTATCGCTCCTTAATTCAGTTTTTATTAAATAATTTTTCTTTTTTAATAAAAGGACACATGGTTTAACAATATTTCTTTGAGATATCAATTATTTCTTG
>JALTZZ010000108.1 GCA_027051165.1 archaeon
AGAATCTGCATCTGTGCTTTCTTATAGCTTTTATTATGTGCTCGCTGTAAGGCGCATCCTTCTCTATAAGCTCAACAATTGTTGAGAGCTTTGCAGCGGTTCTTCCTTTTTCCTTCAGATCTCTGATCACATCGTATATATTGTCCCTTACCTCTTTTTTCTTTAATTCTAAAACGCCCGCCATCCGCCTCACCAAACAAAAATAAAAACTTAAAGAGGCTCGATATCTCTGAACTCCCGCATGATCTTGTTTACCGTAATTTTTCGCAGATCTCCGTTTTCCTTCTTTTGCATTCTTATTTTTTCAAGTTCTCTGACAAGCAGATGCTTATACTTGCAGAGCTCGTAGAGCTCGTTTATCTCTGGAAACAGCGCTTTTTCTATTAAGAAGAAAGGTAATTTCAATGGATTTCTTTTGCATCCATCGTATTTCCTTTTATAATGCTCCATTTCTCTTATAGTTCTTTTTATGGTTGCTATTATTTCCCTTTCCGACATTTCATCTATATCAATGTGCTCTGGTACTCCTTCGAACAGTTTGCTGTATTTCTCTCTCCACTGCTCTACTATGATTTCAACATCTACACTTACAGAAACATCCCCGTCCATCCGCCACCACCGATAAATTAAGAGCTTATAAAAGCGAACCCTCACAGCTGTGAGGAAACAAGCTTAAAAACTCTTTTACTTATTGGTGGTGCGGAGTGGCGGGGGATGTCGTTAAGTTGGGTGATTTGAAGGATAAAGCACCTAAACTTACCGGAATACCAACGGGAACAAAGCTCGATGAGATGTTCTACAAGCTGGAGTATCAGGAAAAGTCAAAAAGGTTCGTTAAGAAAACTTTAGGGGGAATACCATATACAGCAGTTCTCAACATAACAGGATCTCCGGATACCGGCAAAAGCGTTTTTGTGGAGCAGTTTGCGGTTGTTCAGGCTTCACAGGGCTACGGCGTCCTGTTCGTTACGACAGAGTCTCCAGCGGAGTTTTTATATCCAGCATTGAAGCAGAAAGCCCTTGCGCTTAAGCAGGACTTCAGCAGGGTTGAAGAAAACATAGTTATAATTGACGCCTCTCAGAACGATAAGCTCAGAGAAAACACGCAGGAGCTTTTGGACACAATGGCTAACGTTATAAAGTATAAAAAAGTTAAAAACGTGGTAATTGACAGCGTAACGGGGCTCTACGAGCATAAAGAGGTCATGGCGAGGAAAACCGTGAGGCAGATTTACAACTTCCTTAAAAAGTTCAAGCAGACTGCATTATTAGTGTCTCAAAAAAGAAGCGCAAACAACGGCGGTGCTGAGGCTGCGGGCGGTTTAGCTGTTCCGCACATACTCGACGGAACGATAGTATTCGAGAAAAAAGTCATAGAGTCGAGGTGGGACGAAAATCTATACAAGATGCCTATAGGAAGCGTTCTGAGGCTTGTAAGGATTGACGGTTGCAGGCTTGCTCCGCACGCAGGCGATACTTACGTCTTCGAGATAACGGATGCGGGGCTTATAGACATAAAGAAGCCGCTAAAAGACTTCATTAAATAAGTTTTTTCTTTATTTTTTATTTAAAGTTGAGAATAATAACGGTGTTTAAAGAACAACGGTTTTTGCAATCTTTAATAACTTATCGTATGTAAAATAATTTTTAATGCCCTCTTTATTTATTAAATAGTTGCAGATTTCTTCATTGCTCATGCTATACGTTTCCTTCAGACCCAAAATTATTGTTTTCAAATATCTTTCAGACGGCGGCACAACATTTTTAAGCTTGGTTTTGTTTGTAATTGTGTAAATGGGAATACCGTTTTCATCTTTTCCTAAAAATATCTCATGATCATACCAATTCTTTCCTTCCTGCCTTTTCACTTCCTCATACTGATCCTTTGTTATTTTCCACATCCTTCCTAAAGTCCACTGCTCGGAATTACTTATCTTTTCCGGAGCTAAAAACGCAACACCGCCCTTGCCCCACATAGAAGTTCCTTCACCTTTTGGTAGGGCAAAATACAGAATATAAGGAATTTTAATAGGTCTATCCTCTGAGGGCAGTTTTTGATTTGAACAGCCTTCATTTTCGGTTAAACCGTATTTCGGCTTTCCTCCCAAAATATAACATAAAAATCTCTGCTTGCTTAAGTTAGAACCGTAACCAGCATACCAGACATAGTCTTTCCCCATACTTAAATAATTTTTGATTTTTCATATAAAAAACTGCTGGTTTAAATTATTCTAAATAAGAAGATTTAAAAAATAAAAAACAAACTAAAATAGGTCTTCTATTCCGTCGAAGAGCTTCATGATCTCTTTTACACTGTTTCTGCTACAATTTCCTTCAATCTTGCACAGCTCCTTCTTCAGCAGAAATCTGTATTCAGCTATGTTCAGCAAGATTTTTTCTCTCTTGGACATTCTGAGTTTTCGAAAAAATCCTCTGCACCTCTCCGCAAACGCTTCCATCTCTCTTAT
>JALTZZ010000109.1 GCA_027051165.1 archaeon
TGGAGATAAGAAGAGAGCTCAACAATCACGAATTTATAAGCAGCAGCGACAGCGAGGTTATAGTGCATGGCTATGAAGAGTGGGGTATAGACGTTTTAAAAAAACTTCGAGGAATGTTTGCATTTGCCATCTACGATTCAAATAAAGATATCATTTTCTTAGCAAGGGATAGAATAGGGATAAAGCCCCTTTATTATTATTTTGATGGAGAGAAGTTTATATTTTCAAGCGAGCAGAAAGCTATCCTTCTACACATACAACCAAAGCTTAATAGCATTGCACTTGATCAGTTTTTCACGTTTCAGTTTACACTAAACGATACACTATTCTTAGGAATAAAAAAGCTTCCGCCAGCGAGCTATATGATCTTCGATTTAAAAAGAAAAAAAATGATGATTAAAGAATACTGGCACCTGAACATTGTTCCAAATGAGAAGCCCATGAACTTCTACATTGATAGCTTAGAGCGTTTGCTGAAAGAAAGTGTAAGATTAAGGCTTATAAGCGATGTTCCTCTTGGAATTTACCTGAGCGGCGGATTGGATTCGAGCTATATAGCCTGCTTAGCCAAAGAACTTAAAGAAGATGTTAAAGCCTATACCGTAGATTTTGGACACGACAGTGAGGTTGAATATGCAAGCGAAGTAACAAGCCACTTTGACATTGCGCATGAGATTATCAAAGTAAGCATGAGCAACTACGAGCTTCTGCCAAAGGTAATATGGCATTTAGACAAGCCGGCTGTAAACATAGCTTCTCTGCCTTTATATATAATGGCAAAAGCCTCTAAGAAATACCTGACGGTTGCACTTATGGGCGACGGCGGTGATGAAGTATTTGGTGGCTACGACAAATATAGGCTTATGGATATAAGAGAGAGGATAAAAATATTTAAAAACTTAAAATTTTTTGTTAAATTCCTTCCGCTCCATAAGGAAATAAAGAAGAGAATGTATTCTTTTATAAGCGAAGATGACTACAAAGCATACCTCGCATACGCTGGAACTTTTACAGATGAAGAAAAGCTTAAACTCGGTATAGAACCAAAAAATGGATATATAAAGGAATATTTCAAGCTAAATGCACCTATATTGCAGAAGCTCTTCTACTTAGATATAAAAACACTGTTACCGAACGATTATTTGATGAAAGTTGATAAAATGACCATGGCAAATGCCGTAGAGGCAAGAGTTCCATACTTGGATCACAAAGTTGTTGAACTTTCCTTTAAAATTCCCCCACAATATAAGGTCAAAAATTTAAAAACAAAGATAATATTCAGAAAGCTCATAGCAAAAAAGCTTCCGAAAAAAATTGTTAAGAGAAAAAAGCATGGTTTCAACGTTCCTACACATAAATGGATTAAGGAAGGTCTCAGAGAGGTGGCAGTTCAGCTTATAGACTCTTCCAAGATATTAAACAAAGATTTCGCAAAGAAAATAGTATACAGCCTTGAAAAAAACAAGAGATACTATACAAGGCAGTTCTGGAGCATTTTTACATTCCTTTTATGGTATAAGATGTATTTCGAGGTTGGTGTAAAAGAAGCTAAGTTCAACATTGATTACTATATAGGTGGTTGAATGAGGGTATTGATTCTGGGCTCGAAAGAGTATCCTCTCGGCACAAGCGATGATCCAATAAAATCTGGAGGTATTGAAGTTTATACCGAAAATTTTGTGAAATACTTGAAAAAAAATGTCGAGAAGATAATAATTATAACAAGAAAGTTTAAAAAAACAGAGAAGCTTGAGGTGCACGATAACATTACTATCTACAGAGTCCCGTGGATAAGAGGCTTCTACTTCAGAAATCCTTCATTTAATTTTATGGCTTTTTTAAGGGCTATTTTTTTAGATTTTGATGTTATGCTCTGCCAAGGTCCTGTTGCAACACTTCTTGGCTTTTTAATAAAAAAAATAAAAAATAAACCTTTGATATCTCGTCCAGCTGGTATAGCCTACGTTCAGCCGCAATACAATAGAATTGTTAAAAAAGTTCTCTATGCAATAGAAAAGATTGCGTATTTGAATGCTGATTTTGTCGTCTTTTTATCAAAAAACGAGATGAAAGAATTCAAGAAAAAGATGAATTTTTTACCTAAAAATTTTGTAATTATCCATACAGGAGTTGAAGTATGCAAAAATTTCGGTAAAAAGAAAAAAGATGTGGCTTTTGTTGGGAGGCTTGTCAAAGTAAAGGGTGCTGATATACTTATAAGAGCAGCTTGCGAGCTTGGAGAAGATATAGAGGTATTAATAATAGGAGATGGTCCAGATAGAAAATATTTAGAGAGTATATCATGCAAGCTTGTAAAATTCTTAGGCTGGCGGAGTGATGTTCATAAAATCCTAAGGGATGTTGAAATTTTTGTTCTTCCTTCTTTTAGCGAGGGCATGCCGGTTTCTCTGCTCGAAGCTATGGCTTGTAGATGTGCGTGTATTGTAAGCGACATAGGCTTACCCTTTGAAAAGGAGGTTTTAAAGTTTAAAACTGGAGATTATAAGGATTTAAAAAGAATTTTAAAAAAGATATTAAAAGAGCCAAAAATTAGAAAAAGATTATCTTATTATGGATATAAGAGAGTTAAAAATGACTTCTCTTGGGAAAAAGCTGTAAAAAAGTATATGGAGATATTTCATTGTTTAGCTCAGAGAGTATAGACTAAAATTATATATACCACGAGAGCCCTCAAGACTATTATGCAAGAGAGAAAAATTGTTTACTTCGATTCTCCGGGAAAGCAGAATACTGAAAATGTTTTAATGCTTGCAAAGAAGAGATTCGATGAAGGGGATATAGGCAAGGTTGTTGTGGCAAGTGCAACCGGAGAGACTGCTGTTAAGGCTTTAAATTTTTTTCCAGCAGATAGAATGGTTGTTGTAACATACCACGCTGGCTTTGATGAGCCGGGAGCTATAGAGCTGAAGGAGGAGAATAGGAAAATCCTCGAAGAAAGGGGAATAAAGATACTCATGGCAAGCCATATATTGAGCGGTATAGAGAGGTCTCTTTCAAGCAGGTTTTCTGGCATATATCCTGTTGAAATCATCGCAGAAACTTTAAGAAGCCTTTTTGGGCATGGATTGAAGACATGTGTTGAGATAAGCGTTATGTGCTGTGATGCTGGCTTGGTATCGCCGTTTGAAGACATAATAGCCATAGCTGGAACCGGAGATGGTGCAGATACCGCATGTGTTATAAGACCAGCAAATATGAATAGATTCTTTAGTTTAAAGATTAAGGAGATAATATGCATTCCAAAGAGAAGGTAGGTGATATGCATGAATAGCTCGAGCATTAAGAGCTCGAGAGTCTCTGGATTCTACAAGCTTAGTATAGATGAAAGGCTTAAATTTGTTAAGGAATTTGCCGGATTGAGCGATGAAGAGGTTGAACTTATAAAGAACAGAGGCTTGCCCCTTGACATTGCGGATAGAATGATAGAAAACGTTATAGGAACTTACGAGCTTCCCCTTGGCATTGCGGTAAACTTCAGGATAAACGATAAGGATTACCTGATACCAATGGCTATTGAAGAGCCGAGCGTTGTAGCTGCTGCAAGCCATGCGGCAAAGCTCGCGAGGGTTAAAGGAGGTTTCTATGCAAATGCAGATAGCAGTCTCATGATAGGTCAGATACAGCTTACAAATGTAAATCCCTACGAGGCTAAGCTGGAGATTTTAAAAAACAAGGAAAAGCTTTTGGAGATAGCAAATGCTCAAGATAAAACCCTTCTAAAATTTGGTGGAGGTGCGAGAGACATAAAGGTTAGAATTATAGACACTATAAAAGGCAAGATGGTTATTGTTCACCTTCTCGTTGACTGCGTTGATGCAATGGGTGCAAATGTTGTAAATACAATGTGCGAGGCTGTGGCTCCGTATATAGAAAGCCTTGTCGGGGGCAAGGTATATCTGAGGATAATATCAAACCTCGCAAAGTATAGACTTGCAAGAGCTAAGGCGGTTTTTGACAAAGATGCTATTGGCGGTGAGGAGGTTGTTGAAGGCGTGCTATATGCCTATGCGTTTGCATTAGCTGACATATATAGGGCTGCAACACACAACAAGGGTATTATGAACGGAATAATAGCCTTGGCAATAGCTACTGGAAACGACACGAGAGCATTAGAAGCGGGGGCACATGCATACGCAGCTCTAAACGGCTACAAGCCCCTTACGCACTACGAAAAGAATCGCAACGGAGATTTGGTTGGCTACATAGAGCTTCCGATTGCCGTTGGCACTGTAGGCGGAGCTACGAGGGTTCATCCCGTTGCGAGAACGTGCTTAAAAATTCTTGGGGTTAAAACGGCAAGGGAGCTTGCAGAGGTAATGGCGAGCCTTGGACTGGCTCAGAACTTTGCTGCACTTAGAGCACTTGCTACAGAGGGAATACAGCGTGGGCACATGGAGCTTCATGCGAGAAATATTGCGATAATGGCGGGTGCAGAGGGAGAGCTCATAGATATCGTTGCAGAGAGAATGGTAAAGGAGAGGAAGATAAGCATGGACAGAGCAAAGGAAATACTTGAAGAACTTAAAAAGAGCTAATCAATATTTAAAAGTGCTATTTTTTCTTTCACAATATTTTCCACAATTTTTACCTCATCTTCAAAGCTTTCCGGTGAAAAAGTTTTTACCTCATCTTCAATTTTATATACATTCTTAATTCTTTCCAACTTCTCTCTATCAACTTTCAATTCTATTTTTTTACAATCTCTTAGCTTTGAGGTATCGAAGTCATCTTCAAAGATAACGACAATTTCTCTTGTATCTTCTTTTATTCCAAAAGTTTTTAGCGCATCTTTTATCTGTCTTTGAGCCGATATTCGAACAACAACTTCAATAAGTTTGTTTCTGCTTATATTTCTTCCTCTTTTAAATGCAAGCTCCGCCTGCTCTATTGCATGTTTAACAATCTCCTCAGTAACCAAGCTGGCATCTATTGCTTGAACCTCTTTAAGCAATTCTCTATCAAACTCCTCGCACTCTACGGCTATAAACTTCATAAGATAAATTGGATAGAGAAAAATTATATATATCTTATGTCGTGGCTCAGCTCTAATATATAGGAGGTGCAAAGTTGAAGGTCGGTGTGCTTGCTCTGCAGGGAGATGTTAGTGAACATGTTGATATTCTTAGGAAAGTTGGTGTAGATTGCAAAATCGTAAAAAAGAGGGAAGACCTTAGGGAATTGAAGGGTCTTATAATCCCGGGTGGAGAGAGCACCACGCTTATAAAGCTTATGGAGAAGACCGGTATATACGACGAGATACTGAGCAGAGAGGATTTAGGAATCTTTGGAACATGTGCCGGTGCAATACTGCTTGCAAAGGAGATTCTGAACTACGATCAGAACAGCTTGGGACTTATGGAAATAAAGGTTGAAAGAAATGCATACGGTAGGCAGAGGGAGAGTTTTGAGGCATATATAAAGATTCCAAAACTAAATATAGAGAAGTTTAGAGGGGTTTTTATAAGAGCACCAATAATAAGAGATATCAGCGATAAGGTCGAAGTTTTAGCAGAATATGAGGGAAATCCTGTCTTGGTTCAGCAGGATATATATTTGGCAAGCACTTTTCATCCAGAACTCACAAACGATGAAAGGATCCACAGATACTTCGTTGAAATGCTTAAGGAGAAGCTATGAGGAAGATTCGAGGCTCTCTGTTATTAAACTTTCAATATTTTTTAGCGTAATTAAATGCTCAACAAGCATTTTTCTGAGCTTTTCTCTTCCCTCCTCTGTTGGTATATAGATCTTCGTTTTATTATTCCTGCTAATCTCACTCCTAAGCAGTCCTTCTTTTTCAAAATTATATAGAAGGGGGTAAATGGTTCCCTGACTCAAAACAACGTTGTATCTCCTTACAAGTGTTTTAATTATATCAAAGCCGCACATCGGTTCTTTGTATAGCAGGGCTGCGATAACTATGTCAATATTTTTCTTTAAAGAATGCTCTATGCTCTTCGATGAAACCACATCTACATTAACTTCCTTTATGGATGGAGTAAACGATATTTTTATCTTCTTCTCGCTCTGTATAAGGACCCTGTCGTGTATCTTCATAAGCTCCTTTGCAAGAATCTGATCAACATCGGCGTTAACGAGGCTGAGCGTATGATCGCTTATTTTGTGAATCATTTTTTCAAAGTCAACTATAGCTTCTTTATCCTTAACCTTTTCGAACGTTCCGTAGTCAACCAGTATCCCTATCTTCCTTTCCTTAGAAAGCTTTTCAACCTTTTTATATATATTTTCCAGATCACCCACTCTTATAAATCTGAGCTTCCCCTTAACGATATTGAATTCGTGAATTTTATCGTAGAAATTCATTAAATTCATTTTTTCAAGTTCTCTTGAGAAAATATAAGCACATTCCAAGTTATTTTTCTTTAAAAATTCTAAAAACTCTTTTGTAAGATAATATTTATCTGCATTGCTTTCATATATCATGAGAACATGAGAATCTTCAACGAAATCGTATACCAAGAATATATTTCCAGCCTTTTCTTTTTCCCTTGCCAAGGGGCTCACCCATGTTTAATTAGTCATTATGCTATAATGTAAAGTTTAATAATTGCATATAAATAGTTTTGCATCGGTTGGTGAATCTTCATCATCATTTTTTAAAAATTTTTGGTAATTTCTATTTTGAAAATGTTAAAATTTTGGAAGAGAAAGTTATAAATATACAGTATAACCCTATTTTTATAAGGTGTTTCGCATGAAGGTGCTGGGTAAGAGTTTAATCGGAATGAATGTCGTAAGCGATAAGGGAACTGTAATAGGTAGGCTCGAAGATATTGCCATAGAAACAACCTCTGGAAGGGTTGTAATGCTTGTTGTAAAGCCTCATAGAGATATTGATACAAAAAAGTATGAAGTAAACGAAAGAGGGGAACTTTTAATTCCGTTTACGGCAGTAAAAGCCGTTAGAGATGTTTTAATAATAAACGAAGGCGGTATACCTATAAAATCATAAAGGAATTCTTTCTGTTTCAAGTCTATCTCTCGTCGGATACTCCTCTACAATGTAGAACTCCAGATTTCTTCTTTTAAATGCTCTTGCAAGAGTTTCAATGATATCAACGCTTGTTTCTATTCTCTTCTTCTCTTCATCAACGTATATCATATTTTCCTCAATTCCAAATTTTTTTATTAGAAGCTCCCTTAATTTTTTTAAATATTCTATTTTATCTCCTCTCGCATATATAACCCCTTTAACGAGCAAGCCGTCTTCACTAACGTATTCGTAATCCTTTGCAACATTTATAGCAGTTCTTATAAGCCTGTTTCTCAGTTGCACACTGTCTTTATATGAAGCTGTGCACAGATGAACATTAAAATCTATCTTCCTCATAGCTCTGAGTGCTGTTTCCAAGCTTCCTACAACAACGTATCCGTCAACATCGTAACCGAGATCCTTTATCCTTTCATAATTAGTTTCAGAAACCTCAAGCTCGTTTATATTTAAAAAATCCGCTTCTATGCTCTTTAATTTTTCTGCTATGTATATTATTTCATCTTCCCTCTGCGGAATCGAAGGTATCTCTGCACCGGTGCTCATGCCAACTTCTTTTGCAAGCTCAACGCTTTTAAAAAGACTATGGTCAATATTTACATGGAACCTTATTTCATCCAAACCGCTCGCATAGAGCTCTTCAAGATCTTCTTTATTTAGGGGCGATGCTGTATACATGTGAATGTGAAAGTCTTCACCAAACTCTCTTTTGAGAAGCTTTATGTATGATATCGTTCTCTTAAGAGCGACAGCCGGGTCTCCACCTGTTATTCCAGCACCAAGGGCTTGCATTCTTTCGGCTTCATCTATGATATCATGAACACCCCCAACAAGCCTTTCGTTAGCCCATACGCTGTCTTTGCCCCGTCTTCTCTCTGAAAGCGGACAGTAAAAGCATGAACGAAGGCATTTGCCGGTTACAAATAAAACAAGCTTTGCACCGATCATGCAGAGTCTGCATCCTTCTGGAAGTTCTCCTTTAACAAAGTTTCCATTTATTTTCTTTATTTTTGTGCTCCTCATAACTTTAATTTTGGCAGTTTAACATAAAATATGCTTCCCTTTGGCTTGTTGTCTTCTACCCATACCCTGCCTCTGTGAAGCTCAACTATCTTCTTTACTATCGTAAGTCCGAGCCCTGTTCCCTTTACTCCCTTCTTGCTCAGCCTTTTAAATCTGTCAAATATAACCTCTTTAAATTCATCTGGAACCCCGATTCCGTAATCTTTTACAGCAACGGTTACGAATTTATCATCTTCATTAACCTCAATTATTATTGCACTTCCCTCTGGACTGTATTTTATTGCATTGTCAATTAAATTTAGGAAAACCTCTCTTAAAAGGTTTTTATTAGCCTCGATAATTGTTTCTCTATATACATACTCTATTTTTATATTCTTCTCCTCAGCATAGTGCTTCATATCTTTAACAACCTCTTCCAATATCTTGCCGATATCGCACCTCTCTATATCTATTTCCTTTATTGCTTCTATTTTTGCCAATTTTGCCGAATTTTCAATTATTTCTATTGCTTTTTTAATATTTCTTTTTATAATAATCTTTTCATCACTTTCTGGAAGAAATTCTGCAATATTTTTAACAATGCCGAGAGGGTTTAAAAGATCATGCCTCAGTATATCCAAGAAGAGCTCTTTCATTCTACTTTTTTCTTCTGCTTTTTTTGCATATTTTTTTAAATTATCGCACAGAAATGCATTCTCAAGGGCTATGCCTACTATTTCGCCTACGTGCTTGAAGAGCTCAAGTCTATTCTTCGGAACTTCGACATCCCTTTTATACAGTAGCGTTATTGCTCCTATAATTCTGTCCTTGGAAAATATTGGTGTGCTTAAAAACTTCTTATATCCATATTTTTTCACAAGCTTTTTTATGTCCTCTGGTGCTGGGCATTCATCGAGCGTGGAGAGAACAGGCTTTTTTGCTTTTACAGCTAATAAGTGTGCGCACATGCTCACGGACATCCTCCTTATCTTCTTAAGGAGCTCTTCTGGATAGTTGTAGTGGGAGCTTATCTCTGCCTCACCGTCTCTAAAAATCCTTACAGCTCCACCGTCAGCATCCATTATTTTTACTACTTCCTCCAACGTTCTATTCAGTATTTCATTTATATTTAGCGTTGATGTTACAATTCTAAGCAAATAATACAATAATTTTGTTTCCTCAATGCTTCTTTTTAAAGATTCTTCATATATCTTCTCTTTCGTGATATCCCGAAGAACTTCAGCGTATCCTATATCTTTTATAGGAAAAGAGAATATCTCAACATATATATCGCCGTCCTTTCTTTTATGGCAGTGAACAATTATTTTTACCTCTTTTCCTAACTCAATAGGGCATTCAACGTCTTCACAAGGAGAATCACTTCCGTGAAGAACCCTGTAGCACTTTTTGCCTATTACTTCATCTTTTTTCATATTAACCATTTTTAAAAAGCGTTCGTTTGCATATATGATCTCCCTATCGCATGATATTATTAAAACGCTCTCATTTATTTTTTCAAGGATCTTTTTAAAAACCCATGGAGGAAGGTCGTGGGATTCCATTCTATCACCAATTCTTTCCCATAGACATAGCGTGCCAAAAAGTAAGATTAACAAACTTAATTATTTCTATAGTAGCTAAAGCTTCTTTAATTTATTTATAGTCTTTTCGGCTTTATATATTTTATTTTACATATCAATTTTTTTATTTTTTTATAATCTTACAACGTTAAATATGCTTATAAGTTTCAAATGTTATCTGAAAAGGAAATTAATGAAATATTTAAAGATTCTGAAAAAGCTTTGGAAGTAATAAAAGAAGCTAATAAAAAAACGCTTAGATATTTTGGAAAAGAGGTTCATTTAGAGAGGGCTATATTCCTATCGTGGTTCTGCAGCTTGGGGGATTGTAAGTTCTGCTACATGTCAACGCAGAAGGAGAGGATAAAAGATCCAAAAAGAGCAAGAAGAAGTATATACAGCATTTTAGCTGAAGCTGAGATATGTAGAAGGATAGGCATGGATATAGAGTTTCTTTCAAGCGGATATGGAGCGTATACCGTAGATGAGATAAACGAGATAGCTGATATGGTAAGCTACGTCTACGGTGATAAGGTATTTTTGAACATTGGAGTGATAGACGTTTCCAATTTAACAGATTCTGTTGAAGGAGTTGTTGGATCTGTTGAAACTATAAATCCAGAGCTTCACAAAGTGCTGTGCCCATCGAAGCCCATAGAACCTATTGAGAGCATGCTAAAAGAGGCTAAAGATGTTGGACTTAAAACGTGCATAACCATTATTCTTGGCATTGGAGAGGAACCTAAGGATTTAGCTCTGCTGTTTGATTTTATCGAAAGAAATGAAGTTGACAAGGTAGTGTTCTACACCCTTCTTCCCCACGAAAGAACAATGTTTGCAGACATGCCTACGACACCAAGCGTATACATGGCAAAAACGATTGCGTTAACAAGGATCAGCTTTCCACATCTCTGGATAACCGCCGGCACATGGCTTACGGAGCTTGCGAATATAGGAATCCTTCTTTTAAGTGGAGCTAACGCTATAACAAAGTATCCCCTATTTAAAATATTTGGCAACAGATTTGGAAAAAAAGTTGAGGAGGAGATAAGGAGTGCTGGTAGAATTCCTCTGGCTACATTAACAGATTTCGATGCACTATTGGGAAGAAAGGAGTATAAAAAGAGAAGATTTTTAAAAAAAGATGTAGAAAAGAAGGTTAATAATATTTGGGATAGGGTTGAGGAAAAAATTGACAGCTACGTTGAATCTATAGAGAGGAGCTCCGTTAAGCAGTTAAGATTTTAAAACTGTTTGAACAATTTTTTCGCTCTTGTAACCCTTTTGGTTGGAAATTCTCGCTTTTAAGCTTAAAATCATGTTAAAAAAGCTGTAAGTTTAAGTAAATACCTTTTCTTCAAGCTTTCTCAACCTAACTAAGATATCTTTTATTACCTCCTGATCCTTTCTGAACCTTTCAAATTCTGCTTTCAGATTGCTTATCTCTATAGTAAGCTCGTCTATCCTCTTGTTGGTCTCGTCAATTCTCTTGTTTGTTTCGTCTATCCTTGCGTTTAAGCTTGAGGAAAGCTCATCTATCCTTGCGTTTAAGCTTGCTGAGAGTTCATCCATTCTCTTGTTGGTCTCATCTATGCGTTTATTAGTCTCGTCAATTCTCGCGGTTAGCTCTTCTCTAACTTTGTCAATTCTATCCCTAAGCTCTCTTAAATCTTTTTCTAAGGAGTCCATGCGCTTGTTCATAGTTTCAATAGCGATTCTAAAGCCCTCTAATAAGCCGGAAACCTCCTTTTTAAACTCCCTAAATTCTTTTCTTAAATCACCAAGCAGGGCTTCCTTGAGCTTATCAACAAGCTTGTCGTAATCTACCATATAGCTTTCAGTTCATCTTA
>JALTZZ010000110.1 GCA_027051165.1 archaeon
GTTCTCTCCTTATTGGGTCAGGGCCCCAAAATCCTAACCGAAACCTTATTAAACATTTACAATAAAATAATTTTCATGGATTTACCTTTAGCGCCGCTAAAAAGAATTCTGGAAAAAACTGGAATGCGCGTGAGCAAAAGCTCTGTTGAGGAGTTTGCAAAGGTTTTGGAAGACATAATTACAGAGATTTCTTTGGAAGCTGTTAAACTTGCGAAAACTGCTGGAAGAAAAACAATTTTGGCAAGCGACATAAAAACAATAAGAAAAAAGCTTACATGGTGAATTTTTTATGAGTCTTGAAGAGATTATTCAGAAAATTAAAGAATTCTCTGGAATGAGCGAAGAAGAGATAAAAAGAAAAATAAGGGAAAAGCAGCGCGAGCTTTATGGTTTGGTTTCTCCTGAGGGAGCCGCGCATATACTGGCGAGAGAGCTCGGAATAGAGGTGGTTAAAAAGGAATATGTAAAAATAAGTGAAATAAAACCGGGTATGTATAACTTTAACTTAAAAGTGAGAGTTTCTAAAATTTTCACAAGAGAATTTGAGAAAAACGGAGTAAAGAAAAAAGTCGCAAATATTTTCGTTGTGGATGAGACCGGAGAAATAAGGCTCTGTTTGTGGAACGAGCAAATAGATATGTTTAGTTTGAAAGAAGGCGATGTTGTGGAAATTTCTGGTGCTTACTCCAGAAAAAATGTATTCGGAGAAACAGAAATAAGGTTAGGTATGTATGGCGATATAAAGCTTTTACCAGACGATCCTTCCTTACCAAAAAGCGGAAAAGAGTATATTAGCTCTACCATAAACAAATTCGAGCCAGGAAAAAGGTATAAAGTTAGAGCAGCGATAGTTTATGTTTTTGACACGAATATTTTCTATGAGGTTTGCCCTGAATGCGGAGTTATAATTAAAGATTCTATGTGCCAAATTCATGGCGAAGTTGAGCCAGAGCATACCGTTATAGTTAATGCCATAATAGATGATGGCTATGGAAATGTTCGTGCTGTCTTTTTCAGAGAAGTTGGTGAAAAACTTTTGGGAAGCCCGGCTGAAAAGCTTCTTAAAGAAAATAGCTTGGAGAAAAAGATTTCCGAGCTTTTAGGGAAGGAGCTTGTATTTTACGGAAAGGTTAGAAAGAATGAGCTTTTTAAAAGAAAGGAGTTCATAATAGACGATTTCGAGGAAATCGATCCTGAAAAAGAGACGGAAAAAATATTAGAAGAGTTAAACTATTTCTTCCCGGATAAAAGCGTCAAAGAGTATTGACTGCTATGCTTGAATAATTTTTTGATATTTATTAAGGTGCTACCTGAATAAGAATTATTACACCGTAATATTTTTAGTAAGCCAAGGTACTTGCTGAAAGGTTTCGGCGTTGATAAAATATCAACTTTTTGCTTGGCTCTTATCCGGAGAGGGTCGCATGAAATTCGAAAGCTGGAAGCAAAAGCTGGAAATATTCATAAAATATTATTTCCAATATATTTATAAACACTTGGTAATATTATTACCAATATGGAAGAGCTTTTATATAGACTTAACCCGTGGTGGGAATACAAAAACTGGGAGAAAAAAGACAAGCATATAGTGGAATATAATTCCATGAAAATCCGCTGGATTCCAAGCTGGGATAAATCACATATCTCTGAAACCATTTTCCCTCAATTTTATCATAGGCCCGAGGCAGGTAGGAAAAACAACTGGATTAAAGCTTTTGATAAAAAGGCTTTCCTTGGAGATAGAAATTCCTTTTCAAATTTTCTATTTGGATCTCGAGTTCTTCACGGATTTAAAAGAATTCAGAGAAGCTTTGCTTTACTACCTTAAATTAAAGGAAGGGGAAGGGATAAAATCCTCGTACATATTTCTCGACGAAGTTTCTTATTTGGATGAGTGGTACAGAATAGTAAAGGGTTTCATAGATTTGGGAGAATTTGAAAACGATGCTATAATAGCAACAGGCTCTTCGAGCATAAATATTTTGAAGCACGCGGAATCTTTTGCCGGGAGAAGAGGAAAAGGCAAAGATATCTATGCTCTTCCGCTTTCTTTTCCGGAGTTTTTAGATGTTACGAAAATCAACACCAAAATAGATTATAAGATTCGGGAAGCTTTCAGCAAATACATAAATACCGGCGGATTTCCCAAGCCCATAAACAGTGTTTTCTCGGAAGACGAATTTATCAAGACTTTCGAAAAGGAAATAACGAAAATGGATAAAAGCGTGGAAATCGCGAAAAAAATAATTTCCACGCTCTTTGACATGGTGCCTTCAGCTTTATCTTACAATTCAATTACCCAGAAAATAGGAATCTCGCATAAAACGGTTGAAAGTTACATCGAAACTTTTCAGGATTTATTTTTGGCTAAAGTGCTTTATTACAAATCGCAGGAAGTGATGTTCAGAGAGGAAAAGAAAATAAT
>JALTZZ010000111.1 GCA_027051165.1 archaeon
GCTGAAGGTAAGGAAAAATTGATATTTGACGAAAGTAAAGATAAGAAAAAACCTGAAGAAATAGTAAGGCAACTTTTTCTCTACGAATTAACAGATACTTATGGTTATCCAAGAGAAAATATAAAAATTGAAGAAAAAGTAAGTTTTGGTAGAGAAAAGAAAAGGGCCGATATAGTTGTATATCAAGAAGATGGAATAACACCCTGGATTATAGTTGAGGTAAAATCTCCTTTTGAGAATCTCAATATACCACAACTTAAAAGCTACCTGAACGCTGAAGGATCTCCAATTGGTGTCGCGGTTAATGGTAAAGAAATGACAATTCTTTATAGACCGTACCCGAAAGTGTTTGAGGATAATTTACCCGATATTCCAACATATGCCGAATATCTAGAGGTAAAAGATATGGAAAACCCTGCAATAGAGGTTATAGATATTGTTTTAAACAGAAAATGGACACTTGAAGAGCTGGAGAAGATATCGCGCAATAAAACTTATGATTTAAGAAGAATTATAGTAACCTTAGAAGAGCTTGTATTGGCAAATTCAGGTGTGGATGTTTTTAATGAAGTTTTCAAACTGATATATGCCAAGTTGTATGATGAATGGGAGGCTCGAAAAAGAAGAGGCAGGATTCTAAAGTTTAGAAAATACAAGGATCCAAATACGACATATAAAATCATATCAGATTTATTTAATAAGGCCAAAGAGAAATGGAGGAGTATTTTTGAGCCTTCAGATAGGATTAAACTAACTCCGGAACATTTAAGCGTTTGCGTGGGAGAGTTGATGAATGTAAAATTATTTTATGCTGACCTTAGAATAATTGATGAAGCTTTTGAGTATTTAATCACAAAAGTAGCAAAAGGGCAAAAAGGACAATACTTCACTCCAAGGGTAATAATTGATGCAGCGGTTAAAATGCTTAATCCACATGACAACGAGTATGTAATTGATCCTGCCTGTGGCAGTGCGGGCTTTCTGATACATACGATGCAATACGTTTTTAATAAATACAAGTTTACAGATGAAAGGGATAAAATAGACTATGCCAGCTCTTACCTATGGGGAATTGATTTTGATGAGAGAGTGGTAAAAATATCAAAAGCGTTAATGTTAATTGTTGGGGATGGGAGATCTCATATCTATAAAGAAAATTCTCTTGAATTCGTCAGATGGAGTGAAAAGTTGAAATCAGATTTAATGGATGAAGGACTTGTAAGGGATGACAAATTCAAGGAACTTAACTTTGATATTTTAATGACAAATCCACCATTTGCTGGGGAGATAAAAGAAGAATGGCTTAAATCTCTTTATAATATTGTCCCCGAGAACAAAAGAGGATCAGAGTCTAAAATAGATAGGCATATTCTTTTTATTGAAAGGGTTTTGGATATGATAAAACCCGGTGGAAGGTTGGCAATTGTTTTACCTCAGGGGGTATTTAACAATACAAATGACAGATACATTCGGGAATTTATAATGAAAAAGGCAAGAATACTCGCAGTTATTGGATTGCATGTTAATTCTTTTAAACCACATACTGGAACCAAAACTTCTTTGTTGCTTTTAAAAAAATGGAAAGAGGAGGAACTTGACAAAGGAGGGAATCCTAAAATTAGAGATTACCCGATATTTTTTGCTGTTTCAAAAATACCGTTTAAAGACAATTCCGGAAATTATATCTTTACAAAAGATGAAAAGGGAAACCCAATTTACCAAACAGATTTATTCGATATTGCAGATGCCTTTATTAGATGGGGAAAGAAAAGGCTGGAAGAAGGAGATTTGACTTTTGATTTTTTGGATGATGTGGAGGTTAAAAATGATAACGGCAACTCATAAAGGAAAATATTACAATGTAGAGTTTTCAATCGTCAATGTCTCTGAGTTGGAAGAAGATCTGAGAATTGGAGCTGAAACCTATCATCCGGAAAAAATAGAAACGCTATATTTTCTAAATAAGAAAGCGAATGGGATCACCATTGGGCAATATTTCCACCTAATAAAAAAACTATTTAACCCTAAAAAATCTCCTCCTAGAAAAGTGAGACTTTTAGAACTAGAGAATATGGGGAACTTCGAAATTTTTGAAATTCCTGAAGTTTTGTCATCTGACATCAAGAGTTCAAAAAATATAGCAAAATTTGGAGATGTGGTTATATCAAGACTTAGACCTTATTTAAATCAGGTAGGCTTTATTTATTTGCCACAGGTGTATACTACGACTGAATTATTAGTATTAAGGCCGAAACAAAATGCAATATAAGATATCAATTATTACCTCTACACATTTCTTATGACCAAGTGGGTTCAAAAAATTCTTTTTTGGAGCCAAGAAGGTGTTAATCATCCACGTTTTCCTAAGTATATCCTTCTGAATTGCCCCCTACCCATACCATCTTCAGAGT
>JALTZZ010000112.1 GCA_027051165.1 archaeon
CTAAAGACCCACCTACTCCCGAAGACGAGAAGGCTATCACGATAAAGGCTATGGAGCTTATATACGAGGTTGAAGAGAGGTGGATGAGAGAATTTGGGGAACTACCAGAGAAGAGGGATGGTTATAGGAGGCTGATATTCGGAGCTGTTAGGCTATGGATTGTCTACGGAGATGTAAAGCGATACGACCTCACAGGATGGGGGCGATTTGCTTTTGCTTTGGGGGATGTGCTAAAAAGGCTTGGACATCAAGTTGTTTATCCTATTCCTCCTAAAAATCTTTCGGAAGAGGGCGAGGAAGAGGAAGAAGATTACGAGATAGAGTTTTGAAAGGAAATCACCGCTTGGTTCTATTAGTGAGTTGTCCTTTTCTTTGTTTTTTGACCAGCTAAAACGTTGCCATAATTATGTTTATGTTTTATGTTAACACTTAATAGAATGCAGATGGTATTTACAAATCACTTTTGGGACAGGTGGGAAAGAAACTTCTGAAACTAATCCGGTATCTTCTAACCAACGAAGTAGAAAGCTTGAACCTTGCTGGCTGGGGCAGGTATGCGTTGCCAATATTGAAGGCTTTAAGGGAAGCCGGACTCGTAAGCTCAAGAACGAAAGTAATCCTTCCCGTAGGAGCTCCAAGCCTAAAACCAAAGCCTAAGGATACGTCGAAAGAGGACCTTGAAGAGTGGATTATGGACCAGCGTGAACGAATAAAAGAAGACGTTGATGTTAATGAAGTTCCTTTCTAAGGTATAGAATCTCTATTTGTTTGTTTTATTATTTTACCGCTTTTCGTTTTTCTATTTTAGATTTAGATACTTCATAATATTTTTTTGCATCAATAAGTTTTATATATCTTTGTGAAGGTAGATATAATTTTTTCAAATAGTAAATAATATCCGTATCATTGACTGTTTCAATAAAATCCCCTGGATTTTTACCTTTTAATGAAGTTTTTACTGTTTGTAATTTTAATGCTGTCCTTTCTAATACATTTAATAAGTTATTTTTAACCCCGAGAACCTTCTTAAGCAAAGGTATATCTTCTGGTATTGGCACGGATCCGCCAAAGTCCTTTCTAAACCAATGCCCCACAGTATGTTTATAAGACTTAGGAAGTTTGTTAATTATATCTTGGATACTTAAACCCATGTGTTTCCTTAAAATAGTGAAATACTGTGCTACAGTTGGTTGATCTATTCTATATAGTCTCATTTTTGTAAAATACTCACCAAGCAGGAGTTTTCTTGCTCCAGGAGACGCTCCCCAATTTATTCTCTCTAACTCTGTAAACTTGCTTTTTGTTTTCTTTATTTTTTCTCTAAAATTCTGCGTTGTGATTATTTTACCTATATTGCAATTTATATTTTCTATTTTTTTAATCACCCCAATAATGTTCTTTGGTTCTTCTATTATAGGCAAAGTTTCAACACTTTTCCACAATTTGTTTCCGCAGGAAGGACATATATTTTCACCGGCAGGATCGTAAGGCTCTTCTAATTTACTTCCGCATTTAGGACATTTGAATATTAAACCTTCCATTATAAATTCATCTTTTTCAGGATGAAGAACAAACTCTACAGATATACATTCATTCCATTGAACAGCAACTATTTTGGGAAATCTATCCTCATATCTTTCAATGATTTTAACTATTTTCCCTTCTTTTATTTTTTTTCCAGAAGTATCTTTTACTTTTACGCCTATAAAATCTTTATTCCATAAATTTCTATTCTCTTTGGTTTTTGGGCTTATTCTAACACGATCAAGATAGAATTTATATTCCACTTTTGTGCTATCTTTTGCAAACATAAAAATGGGATACCATTTTCTTCCATTTGAAACTACTAACATATTTCTTAAAACGTATCCTTCATAAAAGATAGAGTGAATATAGTACAAGTCATTTATTGTCCAATTTTTAACTCCAAAGAAGTAGAGTGCATCTTCTCTATGAAAATCTTTAAATTTTTCTGTTGTGATTCCTTTCAAAGCAGAAAGAAACTCATTGCTCGTATTAGCGATAAAAACTTCCCCATATTTATCTGTAAGTACTTCTTTGGGTTCTATATCCTTAGGTAACTTCTCCTCTTTTACAGGTTCCCATTTATAAAATACATCATTAACTTGTTCTACATCCTTTATACCAGTTCTTTTTCTAATTATATCTATGAACCCTTTTTCCTTTTCTATCATGATAGAGTAAATTCTTTTGTGATATAAACCACTTTTGATTTTTTTTACAGCGACAGCAACAGTTCCTGTGCCAGCAAAAGGATCAAGTACTATGTCTCCATCATTTAGCCTCGTTCTATTCAACATTTCTTCGACCAATTTTTCTGGAAACACTGCAGTATGTTTCCACGGAGTTTGTTGTAAAGGTATTTTGACAACATTTTTTAAGTCT
>JALTZZ010000113.1 GCA_027051165.1 archaeon
ACTTCTCTATAAATATTGTAGGGTCACCAAATGCAGATTTCGATATGTGCTTTGCTTTTTCTATGGCTTCTTTAAGCTCCTCTTTACTGTTGACGACATACATCCCTATTCCGCCTCCGCCAGCACTCGCCTTTATTAGTATCGGAAATCCAACTTCCTCTGCTACCTCAAGGGCTTCATCTTCATTTTCCACGGCTCCTTCGGAACCCGGGACAGTATGCAAGCCAGCCTTTCTCATAACTCTTCTCGCCTCTATTTTGCTCCCCATAAGCTCTATAACATCGCTCTTTGGACCAATAAACTTTATTCCGGCTTCTTCGCATGCCTTGGCAAATCTCGGATTCTCTGCTAAAAAACCGTAGCCCGGATGTATTGCTTCACTCTCGCTCTTTTCAGCAACGTCAATAATTCTTTCTATATTTAAATAGCTGTCACTTGGCGGTGCATCTCCTATAAGATAGGCTTCATCGGCATACTTAGTATGCAAAGCATGTTTATCTGCCTTTGAAAAAACAGCAACCGTTTCTATACCAAGCTCTCTGCATGCACGCATTACTCTTATCGCAATTTCTCCCCTATTCGCAACGAGTATCTTGTTGAACATATATTCTGATTTTCATTTATCCTATAAAAAATTTTAAAATTCAACTTGCACATATTCTACTCGACCCAACTAAAATAGGACCTATCCAAATAAGGCATCACCTCAAGGAGTTATAGTAGAGCATGAACAAGTAAGCAAAGGAGTTAGCATTTTCGAGGGCTTTTTTACACCACAAGCTTTTATCTTTCAACTTACTTCTAAGGAAAAGAATTTAAGCTGGAGATGCGGTATCTCCGAATAGTTCAAAGTTGCTTATTCTGAGGAATCCTACAACTTTATCGTCTTTTTCCAGTGGAATCGTTGTAAACCACATCATTACGAAGGGTGTTCCAAGCTCTACCTCTGCTAAGCTTACATTTTCGTAGAGAAATCCATAGATTACGTTGTCTTTCACTATGTATCCATTTTTCACTTCGCTATCCTTTAGTATTTCCTCAGCCTTCTCCTTTATTTCGTCGAAGTCTATCTCCTGCTGTGGTGCACTGCCAAATGCATAGCTCCACATTGGGCACGCGTAGCCAAGCTTTGGTCCATGACCTAAGACGGGCACAGCATATCCTTGGGCAAAGCCATATCCGTGCATGTAGCCGAACTTTGGCTTCTGCACTGCAAACCCATATCCCTTTCCATAGAACCACCAAGGCATTGCTGCCGCGCTACCTACTACTGCACCCAACACGAGCAAGCCAACCAATATTCCCAACACCTTCTTCATATGCTCTCACCTCCTCACATATGTAAGTAAATTATTACATATGAAAAGATTATTGTAAATATTATAATTAAATAACTTTATGTTACTAAAATATTTATTTTTGTTAAGCTAAACTTACATATGCATGGATTTGGAATTGCTGCTTAATATGCTTGGAAATGAAACGAGGAGAGAAATTTTGCAGATGCTTGCAAAGAAACCTTGCTATGTAAGCGAACTCTCGCAAGAACTTAAAGTAGGGCAAAAAGCAATTATAGAGCACCTTGAACAGTTAAAAGAAGCTGGATTGCTTGAGGTTAGAACTGAGAAAGTAGAAAAAGGAAGACCAAGGAAATATTTCGAAATATCGAAGGATATTATTTTGGAGATAAAGATATTAACTGAATCATTTGAGATCAAGGCTTTTGAACTCGAATTTTCTGGAGATATTTTTGAAAGATATCCTTGGATTAAGGTTTTATATGAAAGAGCTGAAAGAATAATGAATATTGGTGATTACAATTATAAGATTCACATGTTAAATGAAATATCAGAAGAAATTGAAGAAAAAATAGATGAAATAAACGAAGTTAAAAAAGCCTTAGAATATCTGCTTAAACATGTAAAATGCGAACTTAAAAGATGTGAATAAATCATGTTTCAAAATACTTTCCGTTAAGGCACATTATGCATACTGGCTTGTTGTCAACTATTTTCATATAATTTTTTGGCTGAAGTTCTCTGCAGATGCTGCACTCCTCTATACTTTCTTTTTTAAACTCTAAATTTAACGTGAGCCTTACTTTTTTTATATCAAAGTATTTTTCATCGAGATTTATGAAAATTTCGACAAGCTTTTCTCTTTCCTCCTTGGAGAGCTTGCCATTTCTATATATAAATTTTTCAACTTCCTTTGACACTTCGCTTGCTTCTTTTTTTAGGGAAACTCTGTAACCCTCTCTTGTATCGTAGATCGCAAGCGTTAAGGCGAGCTTTCCATAGTCCTTAATTATCAAGTTTAGGTTTCCCGGAGTAGTTCCAGCAAATGCTTGCATAGCATCTGGTATGCATACCCTTGTTTCTGCGATTCCCGTTATACCCCTTCCCCGCTTTTCTGTTTTAAGGTATTTATATGCAATTTCGCACATCCTTATGCCAAGGGCTACACCGGGGCTTATATGTCCATGAATTTTTTCAGCAAGCTTTATTGCTTCTTCCTTATTTATCAATATAAGTTCACCTCCACCTCCTCTTTTTCGCCTAAATCCCTCTCTGTAAGCACGAAGCCATCAGCTAAAACGGTTCTTGTCATCTGAGATATAAGGCTTACTGCATACTTATCCCCCTTTGGCAGTAAGCGGACTGGCGAATCTATGTAGCCAACCGGATATGCAATGCCGTCTACGATTTTTACAAAAACTATATATGTAAAGCCCTTCGTAGGTATCTTAACCTCATGGGCTATTTTTGCTCGAACCTTTGGAAAAGGCAAGTCTCCATAGAAGAATCTCCTAAGAACGAACATTGTTGTTACAAAAGCTCCAGCAGGCTTGCCCGGGAGTGCAAAGACTGGCTTATTGTTTACAATTCCCACAGCTAAGGGCTTACCAGGTCTCTGCTTAACTCTATAGAGAAGAAGCTCTCCCTCCTCTTTCAGAACCCTTATAACGTAATCCCTCTTTCCAACGCTCACACCACCGCTTGTTATAACGGCGTCGTATTCTTCAGTCCCTTTTATTATCATCTCCCTGATTTCCTCGTAGCTATCATCGGTTATTCCAAGGAAAGCTGGTTCATGTCCCCATTTCTTCAAAAAGCTCATTATCATCGGTGCATTTGTATCGCTTCTCTTACCGTTTTTTATCTCATCACCATTGGAAAAAACAGCTACTCTCATTCTTCTATACACTTTAACCTTTTTAATTCCCAAACTGTGCAGAACAGCTATTTCCTGTGGTCCAATCCTTCTTTTAGCCTCTATCACTACCTCGCCTTTTTTTACCTCGCTACCCCTTTTTAAAACATAAGTTCCCCTCTCTATTTTTTTGCCATAGAGCAAGTTGTCTTTTACCTCTGCAAGCTCTACTTTAAGAACGGCATCCGCACCTCTTGGCAGAATGGCACCTGTTGTTATATAGCAAGCCTCTCCATCTTTTATCTCAAAATTCTCTGGCTCCTTTCCAGCATAGACACTGCCTATAATCCTAAGCGGGTATCTGTCGGAGCTTTTTATAGCGTAGCCATCCATTGTGGCTAAGTCGTGCCTTGGAAGCGTAACGGGAGAAACTACATCCTCTGCAAGCTCTCTGTCAAGAGCCTCATCAATAGAAACCTCTTCTACACCTCTATTGTAGTAGAACCTCTCCCTAAGCCTGCTGATAAATTTTGCAGCATCATCCATACTTACCATTTCATGCATCTTATCCCCCTCTCACAGCAGCTACTTTTATTCATAAAATCTTAGCTATAACAACCTTTTTTGTTAATATTAAGAAAAATTTACTGAAAGATTGCTATTTGTTAAGAAAAATTTCCTTATTGTCAATCAAATATTTTTGTAAATTTCAGAAAACTATTTAACAATTGATGATAGTTATGGTATTATGAAAAAGCCCATATCCGTTATGTGGGAATCCACAATCGCATGCGGCTTAGCTTGCAAGCACTGCAAAGCTTCTGCAAGAAAAGAGAGAGATCCTCAAGAGCTTTCAACAGAAGAATCTTTTATGCTTATAGATCAAATCGTAGACTTTGGAAAGCCTTATCCAATATTAAGGATTACTGGTGGAAATGCTTTAATGAGGGATGATATTTTTGAAATAATAAGGTATGCCAAGGAGAACGGCATAAAAACCACAATAGCTCCAAGCACAACACCTCTTCTCAACAGAGAAAATATAGAAAAGCTTAAAGAAGTCAAAATAGATGCCGTGGCTGTAAGCATTGACGGTCACAACGCAGAGCTCCACGACAGCTTTAGAGGTGTTAAAGGAACCTTCGAAATGCTTATAAAAGCTACGAAGATTATGAAGGAGCTGGGAGTTACGTTCAGACTGCTAACAACGATTACGAAGTTCAACGTTAAATTCCTGCCAGAAATCTTTATTCTGAGCAGAAAACTTGGGGCTGAAGGCTGGTATGCATACATGCTTATACCAACTGGAAGAGCAAAAATAGACTACGAAATAACCCCACAGGAATATGAAGATGTCTTCAATTTTATATATGATTTAATGCAGCTTAGGATAATGAAGGTCAACGCAGTAGCAGGTAGCGAGCCCTTCAGAAGGGTAGCTATAATGAGGAAGCTCGTTGAAGAAGGAGAACTCGACGAAAAATCCCTTAATCTTGGAAAGTTGTATTTTTATTTAAAAAATAAGTTAAAAAAGCTTCTTGAAAAGGAGAACTTTGAAGAAATAGAAATAGAGTATAAAAAGAGGGACAAAAAGATTTTTGGAAAGGGGATATTTGTTGCACATAAAGGAGAGGTCTATCCAAGCAGCTTTCTGCCAATAGAAATAGGAAATGTTAGAAAAGATTCTCTAAAGAAGATTTATCGAAGCTCTAAAGTCTTAAAAGATCTTCACGACGTAGGCAAGCTTAAAGGAAAGTGCAGAATATGCGAATTCAATGATGTCTGTAGAGGAAGCAGATCGAGAGCTTATGCTGTTTACGGTGATTATTTGGCAGAAGATCCATATTGTGCATACATCCCGGGGAGTATTGAAAGATTTATTAAAAGCAACGGCAAAAAGGAGAAGTATAAAGAAAAACAGAAAGTCCTCGAGGAGCTGAAGATAACGAACTATAGCAGGAATGTCTAAAGTTTCTGCTCCTCTCTCATCTTCATCTTCTTTACTGCATCAGCCAGAGCTCTAAGTAGTTCAAGCGATACGCCCAAGCCTATTTGAACCCTTTCATCGCTGAGTGCTCTCATAAGATCCATTAATCCAGCTTTCTTTGGCTCTAAATTTAAAAATGCTTCTGCAACATGACTCGCTATCATTGCAAGCTCAGGTTTTGCCGTTCTCGCAAGTATCGCGAGGGAGTCTCCCATGTCCTCTAAAGCTCTATCGCTGAGCTTTCTTGAGAGAGGTTCAACAACTTTTGAAAGCTTAAACATTGCATCGAGAACACCCCTTCTATCAAGCTCTATAATCGTATCAGCAGTCTTGCTCAGTATTGGAACAGTATCTGCAAACTTTTCAAGAACATCTATAACTTCCTTCTTTTTTATTTTTCCAAGAGCTGTTTTAAGCCTGTCGAGCTCTTCTTTATCGAACTCAAGCAACTTTAGCTCGTCGGCAACTTCATAGAGTGAAATGAGGCTGTCTATAGTATTTGGCAGTCTTGGTATAACATCTCCAAGCCTTTTTACAACTTCAAGAACTTCCTCCCTCTCAAACCTTTCTCTGAGCTCAGATATCGTGGGCATTGCTTCTTTTTCAAGCTCAGGCAAAGCTCTTCTTAAATCCTCCATGAGGTTGTATAGAGAGAGCATGTCATCGAGCATCTGTGGAAGCTTTGGCAAAATATCTCCAAACTTTTTCAGCAGTATTATTATCTCTTCTCTTTCGAGCTTCTCTCTAAGCTCTCTTACGGTATCCTGAACTTCCTCTGCTATTTTTACCTCTTTTAGATCTTCTATTAAGCTGTATAAAGCTAAGGCATCGTCTATCATCTTAGAAAAAGCCGGCATATAAATTATAAGCTTCCTTAAAAGAGATACTGCTTCTTCTGGGGATACCTCCATTTCTATGTTTTCCAATAAAATGTCTCTCACATCTTTTAAAGCATATGAAAGCTGCTCCCTCGTCTCCACAATTTTATCTGCAGTATCGAGAAGAACATCTATGTTTTCCTTAATTTTTTTAAGCTTTTCTGAGAGCTCATCTTTACCAATCTCATCTTCTACCCTTGAAATAATCTCTGTTATTCTGTCGGCAACATCGCTTAGGAGCGGTAGCGAGCTGTTGGCGAACTCTTCTATCTCTTTAACCCTCTTATATACATAATCAACCTTTTTTTCAATGTTTTCAAGCTTTGTTAAAACATCGTTTTCCATAGTTTGACCTCCTTATTTATATTTACACTTCATAACATTTTTTCATTGTTAAGCTTTATACTTTCTTTAACATTATGAAAATAGGGGATTAAAAATGATAAGTGATGAGGAACTCGAAAAAAACTTTTATAAAGTAAAGATAGTTGGTGTGTATGTTGCAAACGTTCCAGAAGGTTCAGCTCCAGTAGTATTTTTAGAAAATGAGGAAGAAAAAATACTCCCAATATACATCGGAGCTGCAGAGGCTTTTTCAATACAAACAGCTTTGGAGAACGTTCCATATCCAAGACCGCTTACGCACGACCTTATGGTATCTGTGCTCGAAGGATTAAATGCAAAGATCGAAAAAGTCCTTATAGATGATCTAAACGAGGGAATCTTCTTTGCAAGAATTATAATGAGAAGAGATGGGGAGATATATGAGTTCGATGCAAGACCAAGCGACAGCCTTGCACTTGCTGTAAGAACAAAAGCCCCAGTATATGTTGCAAAGAGAATTATGGATGAGGCTGGTGTTGATAAGAAAAGCTATAAGATAGAAAAATAAGCTATCCTATGAGTTCCGCAATCTCTCCAAGTTTTTTGTGTATTTCTTCAATTTCGTCTTTGATTTTTCTGATATATTCAACAGCATTCTCGGTTATTATTGCTCCTTGCGGTGATGGCTTTATCAAACCACTCTTTTCCAAAATTCTCAATGAATATCTAACCTTATGCTGGGGAAGCTTGCTCAATTCTGCAAGCCTTATTATACCGACGGGCTGATTCTCCATTACAAGCTTCAAAATTTTTGCATGTCTCTCTAACAGCTCTACCTCCTTCTTGAGTGTAGATATCATGACATGATATTTCTTGTGCAAGTATTTAAAATTTACTATAATGCAGAATGCACAGCAGAGATTTTAACCTTTAGATTATAAACGTCAAAAGCTTAAACAACATCTTTTATAAGAAATTTTCAAGTTTTTAACAAAAATTAAAAATAAAAATTAATGTTATTTAGGCTTCCACTTAAACTCAAATTTATTAAGGGTTTCTTCATCAATGGCTGTTGGATAGAAAAGCTGCATGCCTATGCCCGGCTTAACCCTCTTTGTATTCGGGTCTATGAGATACTCCTTGCCGTATTCATATATTATCTTTTGCCCTTCCAATCCGGTTAAGAAGGCTATGTAGAGCATTGCAAGCTCATATTTGACATTTTTATGCTTCCTTGGATTTACCGCCATTATATGATACGGGTTAAACAGATCCTCTCCACCTTGGAACAGTATCTCGAGCTCCGGAAGGTTTTCCCTAATTGCTAAATACGTTCCTATGTCGCTCAACGTATAGCCGTGCATGTTGTTTGCCGTAACAAGAGTATCTGCCATGCCCTTGCCTATGCTCTTATACCACTTGCCCTTTGGTTCTACTCCAGCCTTCTTCCATATGCTCATCTCCTTTATATGCGTTCCAGATTCGTCTCCTCTTGAAATAAAAACTGCTTTATTTTTTTCTCCGGCTTCCGCAATAAGCTTAAAAGCTTCTACAGCACTCTTTGCATTCCTTATGCCCGCTGGATCGTCCTTTGGACCAACTATTATAAAATAGTTGAACATAACGTAGCGTCTGTTCACGAAGTCCCCCAAGTCAATGCAGACGTTCTCTGCTACGCAGGATTTCTCTATGTATTCCATCTCCTTCTTTGGAGCATGAACCAGAACAACATCGGCATCTCCAAGCGAGCCCGTTCTAAGAGCCTTTCCAGTGCCAACACAGAGAGCCTTGACCTCTATGCCATACTTTTCCTTAAAACGCTTGTTTAATGCATCGAGCAAGCCCGTATTGCACGTGCTTGTCGTAGTAGCGAGAATAATTTCTTTACCTTCAGTATCTTCATGCACCTCTGCAGCACCCTCTATTGCCTTAACACCGCTCTCTGTCCCTTGCTTCTCGTTACAAGCCGCTATAAGGAATAGCATAAATACGGATACCGTCACCAAAATCATAGCTTTCCTCAAATTTAGCACCTCCTCATGACCCTATTATCCAAGAATACAGAAGCCCTTCATGCATATAAAGCTTTCGGTCATGTAAATAAAAATAATTACTATTATGTAAATAAATATAATTACAAAAGCTATGTAACATCTATGCTCGAAGCTTGTTAATCTTAGAGGCTTTTATGTAATGGCAAGCGTAACAATACCTATAAAAGGTATGAGCTGTGCAGCATGTGTAGCAACAATAGAAAAAGCGTTAAACAGCCTTGAAGGTATCAAAAAAGCTCAAGTAAATTTAAACACGGAAAAAGCATTTGTAGAATACGATGAAAAATTAATAAATCTAAAAAAAATAATAAAAACAATAAAAGATGTAGGATATGACGTAGAAACTTTAAAAAGCAGCTACAAGCTCGATGAACTTAAAGATTCAAGCGAAGCATCAGTTATTGAAAAGGTTCTGAAAGAAGTTAGTGGAGTTGTTGATGTAAGCTCAAATATTGCCACAAAAACAATTTTTGTAGAATTTTTACCAAGCTTAAGCGAAAGCTATATAAAAAGAAGAATGGAGAGTCTTGGATTTAAGGTTCTTAGCGAGAAAGTTGAAAAATTAAAAGAAGAAAAAGAATTAATAATAAAAAAGAGAAAATTAATAATTTCAGCTTTACTATCATCTGTTATAGTTGTTTTAAGCTGGTTTTACGATTTTGACCTTAAGAACCTCGTGCTATTTTTGCTTGCTACTCCGGTTCAGTTTTATGCTGGAAGTGAATTTTACAGAGGTGCTTGGGGGGCGTTAAAGAATAGAATCGCAAATATGGATGTTTTAATAGTTCTCGGTAGCTCTTCAGCCTATATATACAGCGTTCTCGCAACTTTCATACCAAACTTTTCGGAATACGTTTTCTACGAGTCATCTGCCCTAATAATAACCTTTATACTTCTTGGAAGGTTCTTAGAGACAAAAGCAAAGGTAAAAACCGGAGATGCAATAAAGAAGCTTGCAAAACTCCAGCCAAAGAAAGCAAAAGTCATAAGAAATAATAAAGAAGTTGAAGTTCCGGTAGAAGAAATAAAAAAGGGTGATATAGTAATAGTTAAACCCGGGGAGAGAATTCCATGCGACGGAATTGTTGTAGAGGGTTATTCTTCTGTTGACGAGAGCATGCTTACCGGAGAGAGCATTCCCGTAGAAAAGAAGGTTAATGATAAGGTTTTCGGAGGGACCGTAAATAAGTTCGGTGTTCTTAAAATAAGAGCTACAAAGATAGGAGAGGAAACGGTGCTTTCACAGATAATAAAGCTTATTGAAGAAGCACAGGCAAAAAAAGCTCCAATACAGAGAATAGCCGATAGGATATCTGCATATTTTGTCCCAGCAATAGTAGCTTTTGCGTTTTTTGCTTTTTCATACTGGCTGCTTGAAGAAAGCTTTATCCTTGCGTTTAAGGTTTTGATAGCCGTGCTCGTAATAGCATGTCCATGTGCATTGGGTTTGGCTACGCCCACAGCGGTAACTGTTGGAGTAGGGAAGGGAGCGGAGCTCGGAATACTTATAAAGAGCGGAGAAGCCCTTGAGAAGCTAAGCTACGTTGATACCGTCGTCCTCGACAAGACTGGAACGATAACGGCAAACAAGCCAAGCGTTACCGATGTATACGGAGTTGACGGGGATAAGCTCAAGGTTCTTGAAGCCGCCGCCACAGCAGAAAGCATGAGCGAGCATCCCCTCGCTAAAGCCATCGTAGAGAAAGCAGAGGAGCTTGGAATTAAGTTTAAAAAGCCTCAAAGATTCGAAGCTATTCCCGGCTACGGTGTCTTCGCCGTAGCGGATGGAAGAACAATTATTGTAGGCAAGCCCGTGCTTCTGGAGGACAACGAAATTGATATAAGTGCTGTAGCAAATATTGTAGAGAAGCTGCAGGAGGAAGGAAAAACAATAGTTCTTGTTGCAGAAGAAAGCAAACTTCTTGGGGTTATTGGAATAAGAGATGAAATAAAAAAAGAATCTTATGAGGCTATTAAAGAGCTTAAAAAGATGAATATAAATGTTGTAATGGTTACAGGAGATAACGAAAAAACCGCAAAAGCGATTGCCAAGGAGCTTGGAATCAAGGAAGTTATCGCACAGGCTTTGCCAGAGGACAAAGCCGAGAAGATAAAGGAGCTTCAGAAAAGGGGATTTACTGTTGCGATGGTTGGAGATGGAATAAACGATGCTCCAGCTCTTGTTCAAGCAGACGTAGGCATTGCAATAGGTTCTGGAACAGATATAGCAATTGAGAGTGCAGACGTTGTTCTAATTAAGAGCGATCTAAGAGACGTCGTTAAGGTTCTGAAGCTCGGAAGAGAAACGATGAAGAAGATAAAGCAGAATCTTTTCTGGGCGTTCTTCTACAACATGCTTGCCGTGCCAATAGCAGCTGGAATTTTATACAAGAGTCATGGAATCTTAATAAAGCCGGAGATATCTGCACTTGCAATGGCGATGAGCAGCGTTACAGTTGTTACAAACTCGTTAACGCTCAGAAGATTTAAAGCATGAGAATCATAGATGCACACGCACACATAAGCTTCAAACCCTTTAACAGGTGTAGGGATGAAGTTTTAAGGAGAGCTGAGGAAAAAGGAATACTTGTTGTAGATTCTCCCGTTACTCTTCACGGATATAAGAAATCCATGGAAATTGCAAGTAAATACAGAAACGTTTGCTCAACATTTGGATTCCATCCGCTGAAGGCACATGCATTTAAAAATGAAATTTTGGAATTTGTAGAGAATAATATAGATGATATCTTAGCTATCGGAGAAGTAGGTTTGGATTTTAGGGGAGATATTAAAATACAGGAAAAAGTTTTTAAAAAATTTATACAGCTTGCTAAGGAGTATGAAAAGCCCATAGTTGTTCACGCGAGGGGTTTGGAAGATAAAGCTTTCGAAATCTTGTTAAAAAATAATGTCGAAAAAGCCCTTTTTCACTGCTTCTCAGCAGATGCGGAAATCGCAAAGAAGATTGTTGATAACGGCTTCTGGATATCAATTTCAACAAACGTCTGCTATCTGCAGAACGTTCAGAATATTGTAGAAAGTATTGAGATGGAAAATGTTTTAATAGAGACAGACAGCCCATATTTGAGCCCATATAAAGATAGAAAGATAAACGAACCTTCATTCATTATCGAAAGCATAAAAAAGATTGCTGAGATAAAGGAAGTGAAAGAAGAAGATGTAGCAAGGATAACAAAGAAAAATGCTGAAAGATTTTATGGATTGTAGAAGCTACTACTTTTTGTTTTTATCCATGCTTCTTAAATTTTTTCAGCCTTGAAGTTTGTAAAAATTTTAAATAGTTACTCATTTGTTTCTGAGTAAATTTTTGTTAACGTGAGTATAAAAACCTTTGTCATGAAAAGATTTTTTACCAATGATAATAATTTGTATAATAACAATAAAATGTCTGGGCTTCAAAAGTTATTATTTATAAAAATACCTTTTATAAGAATTTCATATATAATCTTATTAACAAGCTTAACAACATTCCTTCTGTCCTTGCCGATATATCTAATTTTAAATATTCCCGTATATACAATGCTCCTTGCAGTGCTCATATCCGGTATAGCCATTGCCGCTGGATCGTATTTTGGTGTGACAAAGCCTATGAGAAGTTTTATAAAAGAAGTAAATAAGTATGTGGACGGTCTTTTAAAGGGAGAAAATACAAAATTTGAATTTTACCCAAAAATTTATCATCCAAAAGAAATAGCCGAGCTGAACACAGCTTTTAAAATCGTTATTGGCAAAATAGAGAATGCTTACAAGGAGCTAAGGGAGCTCGACAGATTTAAGAGCAACATAATATCAAATGTAAGTCACGAGCTCAAGACACCCATAACTATAGCAAAGGGAGCGATAGACCTTGCACTTGAGGAAAAGGACGTTGAAAAGATAAGGAATCATCTAATATTTGCGAAAAGGAATCTTTTGAGGCTTTTAAATATAATAGACGACTTAATAACGATAGCGAAGATTGAGAAAAAAGGATTGATGCTTGAGTATGAAAAGGTTAATATGATGGATATTATAGAAGATGTAGTAAATGAGAAGATAGATTTTGCTGAAAAGCAGAAGGTTAAAATAATCTTGGATGTTGAAGACTTCGATTTTTATGCAGATAAATTTGAGCTTAAGCATGCACTTCTGAATTTGATAGATAATGCTATAAAGTTTAATAAAGAAAATGGAAAAGTCTTCATTAAAGCATATAAGGGAAACGATTTCGCTGTTATAAAGGTTAAGGATACAGGTATAGGTATACCAAAAGATAAGCTCGATAAAATTTTTGAACCCTTCTTCCAAGGAGATCCAAGCCCTACAAGAAGATACGGTGGCACGGGTTTAGGCTTAACAATCGTAAAGCGTGTTATAGAGCTCCATAGAGGTAGAATATCCGTAGAGAGCGAAGAAGGTAAAGGCACCGAGTTTACAATCAAGCTTCCTCTTCTTCCCGTTTAATTCCACCCGTTTCTCTATTTCAATCCTATTTCTCATCTCCAGAAGAAAAGCGGAATCTATACAGCATTCTTGTAAGCCTAATTAATTTAAGCTAAGGGGCAAAATTCTCTTGACGGCGTTGGTATAAAAATTTTAAATATAAAACACAACAAAATATTATTCATGCATATCGTCGAAGAGCATGAGAGGCATGTAATAGTAAAAGAGGAGGATGAATACAAATATATTGTCAAAATTCCAAAGATAACGCCAGAGGAATATTCGGTAATAAAAAAAGTTATGGAATATATCATAAAGGAGTTTTCCCTTGGATTAAGTGCCGAAGACAGTGATACGATAAAAAAGCGTATCCTTCAGTATCTAAGAGAGGAGAATATACAGGAAGAAAAGCTACATTCTCTTGCTGAGATTATTTTCAGAAAGATGTATGGGTATGACTTAATAGATTTCTTCCTTGAAGATGACAATCTCGAAGAGGTAATGGTTATAGGAAGGAATCTTCCAGTTTATGTTTTTCACAGAAAATATGGAATGATGGAAACAAACATCGTTTTTCGCAGAGATAGGGATATAGTAAATATAATTGAAAAGATAGCAAGAGAGTGCGGAAGAACAATAAATATAAATAATCCTCTCTTAGATGCGAGACTGCCAAACGGTGATAGGGTTAACGCAACACTTTCTCCCCCTGCACTGGATGGTCCAACAATAACTATAAGGAAGTTTAAGAGAGATCCGCTAACAATCGTTGACATTTTAAAGTTTAAAACTCTCAGCATTGATGCAGCGGCTTTTCTCTGGCTCGTTGTAGACGGTCTTGGCGTGAAGCCGGGGAACATAATAGTTGCCGGTGGAACCGGCAGCGGAAAGACGACAACCTTAAACTGCTTGGCAAGCTTTATGAAAAAGAACTTGAGAGTTGTTACAATAGAAGATGTTGCGGAGCTTCAGCTTCCAATAAAACATAAGATAAGGCTTGAAATAAGACCTCCAAATGTAGAGGGTAAGGGAGAGATAACATTCGATCATCTGCTCAAGAACACTCTGAGAATGAGACCTGATAGGATTATAGTTGGTGAGATTAGGGGAGAGGAAGCATTAACCCTTTTCACTGCTATGAACACCGGACACGATGGTTGCATGGGAACCATTCATGCAAACTCTGCAAGTGAAACGATTACAAGGCTTATTAATCCACCTATGAATGTTCCTATGGTGATGATACCCGCCTTAGATATAATAATAATACAGCAAAGATTCAACATTGGAGGAAGAACAGTAAGGAGAATAACCGAGATATCTGAGATAGGAGGAATAGAAATGGATAGGGTTCTTTTAAACAAAATATATGAATACAATGCAGCAAAAGACAGCCTGCAGCCAACGGGAGTTCCAAGCAAGTTTATACAAGAGCTTTCTAAGAGAACTGGTCTTGGATTAAAAGAAATAAATGAAGAAATCCTTAAAAGAAGCATTGTCCTTCAGTATCTTGTAAAGAACAACATAAGAGATCTGACTTCGATACACAGATATATTCAAGAATACTATAGAAACCCTGATGAACTATTGGAAAAGATAGAAAGAAAGCTAAAGGTTTAAATCTCTATAAAGGCTCTCTGTTGGATAGACCTCTATTCCGTTTGGTCCTATCTCCATTAAGCATATTTTCTTGCTGTGGTTGACACCTCGCATTTTGAATACCTCTATCCCCCTAACCCTCTCGCTTCCTTTAACTATGTTGTATAGAATTATTACACCATGTGCAAGGAACTCCTCTACGCCGAATCTGCTTATACCTTCTTTTCCTTCAGGCTTTTCGCTGAGAATAAGGGATGTAACTTCAAGCTCTGAAAGGAGATTTATGAGACCAAGGATTTCCTGTCTAATTTCAAGATCACTGCTCAAAAAGAAGGCTAAAGCTGTTACCGAATCTATAACAACTCGCTTTGCATTTACTTCTTCAACATGCTTTATTATAGTATCCCTTATTATGTCCACAGAAAACCTTCTTGGAGTATATTCAAAGTAATTCTTTTTATCTGATTTTTTTTCTATATACTTAGCTGGAGATATAAAGCTTGATTTTTGTGGAAGTATGCCAACAATTCTTATTTTTTCCACGTCCCAACCAAACTGGGAGAAGTTTCTTATAATATCCTTAGGTCGTTCTTCGAAGGTTATGTATAGTCCATTTTCCCCATACTCTTCTAACCCTTTTACGAGAAACTGCATTCCAAAGGTGCTTTTCCCAGTTCCAGCACCGCCGGTAACCAATACCGTATAGTTTCTCGGAATTCCACCATCGAGCATTTCATCCAAGCCGGGTATTCCTGTTGGAGTCTTCTCCATTAGACCACCGCTTTAGCTACTAAGGGTTTTGAACCTACCATTGCATTATATATTAAATCTTCATATATATAAAAATCCTTCAGTGCACTCTCAGCAATTTTTATCGCATCTTCCTTTACATCATTTTTCTCTGGCGAATACCAGTCCTTAACAAGGGATACTGCAACTGCAAACATCTTTACATCCCACTCATGTGCATCCAGCGGCTCCTCTGGACAGTCCTCGATACCGTATCTTTTACATATTTCTTGCATGCTCTCCTTATACCCCTTTACTCTATGGAATTCCTCTATATCGTAGAAAAAGGCTTCTGTGCTTACAGGCTCCAAGGCAAATGCAACCGCTTTCTCTGGCTTTTCTATTGAAAGCACGAATTCAAGTGCTATTTGATCACCCCTTGCACCAAGCTCCTCTCTATATCTAAACTTTCCTTTAGGAAGAGAAAATATTATTCCGCCGTCAAGCTTATCTCCTATAAGGATATGATCGGGAAACATTGGAGCGAAGCTTGCAGAGCCAGCGTGGAATAGCTTCCTCATATTTCCAAGTCTCTGTAGCTTGTAGTATTTCATCCAGAGTATTTTGTTTAGATGTTCGTAGTCCCCACCCCTTATCGTTAAATATTCGTAGTCCCCTCTTATCACCCACGTCTTTACAACGGCATCTGGATTCCTATACTCAATTTTCGGTGCATATCCAAGGGTCTGCAGGTTGTATAGCTTTACAGCCTCTATATAATACGGTTTCTCAGAAAAAACTAAGAAGTAGCTTTCCGCTTCAACATCGTAGCCCTCTGATATATCTAAGGACTTGAAGTCCCATCCATAAGTTTTTATTAGGACGTATCCCTTATCCTCGCTGTATGAGACTATTTCATATTCTAAACCGTCTTTATCGTGAAGAGCTGTTGTTGAAAACGGAACCTTATTGTTTCCATCGTAGTCTGCAAAACCGAAATCCGAGCCAGTTAGCATGTCGGTTGGATTTTCTACAGTATCATTGTATATAAGCACGTTCTTCTTGTTGAGGTTATCGTAAAGCATGTAGTAGCTCTTATCAAGGTTTATACTGATATTATAGTATTTTGTTGAGATTACGAGCCAGCCCTTATTTGGAGCCTTACTATCAATCACGTTTAAAACTTTTATTCCCCTTATTCCTATTATTTCTTTTATTTCCTTTTTTTCTTTAAATTCATTCTCTTTTGTGAAATTTAAAAATGTAAGAGAAAATATAAATAATAACGAGATCAGAGCTGCAAAAATAACTTTTCTCGAAATCCTCTTTTTAACATAAATTTTTTCTTCTTTTTCTTTAAATATAATTCCAGAATCTGAAATCTTATAAAACATCCAATTTGGCTCATATTTTATACCCTTAGCATAAAATATTCTCATTTTTCTCAGCGTTTCTCCTTCAACTTCTTCGAACTCCATTTCGATTACACAGTCAACAGCATGCTTCAGTGCAGCAACAATTTTTTCATCGTGCATTCCCTTTTGCAGAGAGCAGAATATGGATCCATACTGCGTTTTTACCCTCGATATCAGCATCGTGAAAAATCTGTTTATTTCGCTTTCTCTTGAATATAGAAAGAGAGTTGAAAGGGAGTCGAAGAATATTCTCATAGGAGTGCCAATGATTTTTTTTGCCTTCTCTATATTGAGTGTTATTAGATTTAGATTCGCCGGATTATCAACTATCAAGTTCTTTTCGTGAAAAAATTTTTTCTGCGATGAGTATGAGTATAGATCTATAAAAACGATATCCTCTTTATTTATATCTATTTTAAGCCTCTCTATAATTTCCGTGGGTGAGTGCTCTGTTGTTATAAAAACTACCTTCTCCCGATTTTTAAGAAACTCTTTTACAAGTGTAAGAAAATATTCAAACTTACCCACACCGGGTGGACCTATAACGAGAACACTGTATCTCTCTGGAAATTCTATCATAACATAAAAGAATATATGCACGTGGTAAATCATTAGTGAGGATGGGAAGCTTTGTTGTGAGTTCTATTTTAAGAAGTATACTCTCTGAGAGTGAACTACTCCTTTATAAGGGCTTTGTGAGGAGTTTGCCTTTGCAAGAGCCTTATCCCCGTGAGGCTCTCGACTGCAGAGCCCTTAGGTAAACACTGTTCTTAAGCCTGTTGTATAGATCATAGAAGTTTAGCTTGGCTTCTTTTTTGTTAAGCAAAAACAGGGCTCTTGATTCCATAGCTTAGCGCTGTGGTAGCACATATTGCCTAAGGTTGTTCTGTGCTCCTTGGTTAATCTCCTTAAGTTGATTGCTATACAGCGAAACGCTGACTCCTCGACCATTGCTGAATATTAAATTTTCATGACATTTAAAGCTTTCCACCAAGCTTCCCGCACACCTCACCTAATTCATCCCTGCACTGAAGTGCGGGGTATTCTTAGCGACGTTAATATAAAGATTTCTGATATAAGAGGTGTATTGTTATGAAAGTTTATGGAACCACAAGACTAAAACGTGGTTTGGCTAAGATGCTTAAAGGCGGAGTTATAATGGATGTAACGAATGCTGAGCAAGCTATTATTGCTGAAGAAGCTGGTGCTGTAGCGGTTATGGCACTGGAGAAGGTGCCAGCGGACATAAGGGCAAGCGGTGGAGTTGCAAGGATGGCAGATCCAAAGAAGATAGAGGAAATAATGGATGCTGTAAGCATTCCTGTAATGGCTAAGGTTAGAATCGGGCACTTTGTCGAAGCTCAGATTTTAGAGGCTTTAGGTGTAGATTTTATAGATGAAAGTGAGGTTTTAACACCTGCAGACGAGGAAAACCACATAAATAAATGGAAGTTCAAAGTTCCCTTTGTCTGTGGTGCAAGAGACCTTGGTGAAGCTTTGAGAAGAATTGCGGAAGGAGCGGCAATGATAAGAACGAAGGGAGAGGCTGGTAGTGGAAACGTTGTAGAAGCTGTTAGACACATGAGAAAGGTTATGGGAGCTATAAGGAAGCTTACAAGCATGGACGAGGATGAGCTCTACTCAGAGGCAAAGAGGCTTCAAGCTCCTTTCGAGCTCGTAAAGGAGACTGCAAGGCTTGGAAGATTACCGGTTGTCAACTTTGCGGCTGGAGGAATAGCAACGCCAGCGGATGCTGCGCTCATGATGCAGCTTGGAGCTGATGGAATATTCGTTGGTTCTGGAATCTTTAAGTCTGAAAATCCAAGAAAAAGGGCAGAGGCAATAGTTATGGCAACAACATACTACGACGATCCTTATATACTTGCAGAGATAAGCAAAGACCTCGGAGAACCTATGAAAGGTATAGACGTTAGAAGTCTTAAGCCAGAGGAGCTTCTGCAGACAAGAGGAGTTTAATGCGAAGCTTCTTATCTCCAATATTTCTTTTTCCAACATTCTATTTAACATATATAGGACTTGCAACCGTAGGATTTTTTATTTGTAGGGAATATCTATTTAAGCCGAGAGGATATTTCGAAGGAGTATCTCTGCTTTCCTATCTAATTTCCTTCTTATCAATAGCAGTCTTTATTCTCGGATACAAATTAGGTGAAAAAACAAATTTGGGTGAAAAGAGTGAGATTAAGTATTTACTCTTAGCAGCGATATTTGCATTGTCGTTTGTTATACTAAAAATAGCAGATATGCCTATGCATCTCTCTTTAATATTCATAGCGATTCTTCTGCTTCTTTCAAAGCTCAATTTAAAGCAGATGACATATTTTACAACTTTACTCGCTTTCTCCGTTTTTATAATAACTCTGGTTAAAGAGGGCTTACCATTCTTTTCGAGGGAGAGCTACATTACAGATATAAATAGAGCAGCCTTTTTGGTTTTTGCAAACGCATCAGCAGCATTTTCCACAGTTTATTTCAGAAGAATAGTTGCCCTTCCAATAGTTCTTATGCTGTCCTTCATGGGATTAGCTTTTGGATTTAAGGGCGATGCTATATCTGTTTTAATAACATCAGCATTTGCTGGACTTTTTGCTGGAAGAATAAGAATGAGAGATGTCTTAATATTTTTAATCATTGCATTGGCTATAATTTCTGTTTTCGGAACAATAATTGCTGTAAGAACATATGATACATGGCAGATATCTCCTCTTGAGTATATATTCTACAGACCAGCCTTTACCTTTCTCGTCTTCAACGAAATAGTTAAGCTGAGCTTTCCCTTTGGATTTCTTGGAGAAAAAGCTCTGCTTGTATTAAAATTCGATATCGTCAGCACAGAGGTTTTAGGATATGAAAAGCCGGTATCCATAACTACGACAATAATTGGAGCCTTCATGCTCGCATACGGCATTTTGGGTGTAGTTGCTTTTAGCTTTGTGCTCGGCTTCTATTTATCTCAGATGTTTAAAATAAGGGACTACTACGACGCTTGCCTCTATGTGCTCGCGGTTGTTCACACGCTCGTGCTCATAGAGGTTGGAACTCCCTTTTCAAGTCTCCTCTATTATTTGAGTCTTTTTTATTTAAAAATTAGATAATCTCCTTTTCTTAAGTTCTTCGACAATCTTTTTAATCATTTCATCTTTTATATCCTCTTTCCAAAATTCATCAAGCCTTGTATTGTATCTTCTCTCGTATATAAATGCTTGAATTATTCTTTCGAGCTTGTCGAGTTCCGCAAGAAACTTTGCCTCTTCGCTTTCTCTCTTTTCGAACTCATTCCAGAGCTTAAAAATTTCACTATTTTGCCCAAACATCTCTAAAAAAACTTTTTTTTCGATCTCATGCTTTAATTCCCTCTCTACATCTCTCGGCGTTAAATCGCCTGTTTTTACTTCTGCTACATCGTGAAATAGTGCCATTTTTACGAGTTTATCAACATCTAAACCTCTTTCTTTTCCAAGGATGTATGCGAGCATTGCTAAGAGAAAGCTGTGATCGGCAATGCTCTCTGCATTATCTATACCGAAATCTATCCACCCCTTACGTTTTATAAACTTGGCTTTATACAGATCGAGCAGAACATCAATATCTACCATTTACTCTATCCCCTTTTCTATGAAAGATTTTATTTTATCATAGCTTGCCTGCATAAACCTTTGAACCTTTAATTTAATGTTTGAATTTTTTCTTTCTTTTTCAAACATCAATACAATACCCTGCCTTCTTAGGTATTCTATAAGCTCCTCTGCCTCTTCATCATTATTTAGCAGAACTTCAAAGTTTTCCGTTAATATTTCGCCCTTATAAACTTTTCTTATGCTCTCTACAAACGGAATTAATATGCTCTCACCCAGCTTTCTTGCACGTTCTCTAAGCTTTTCCTCGCTTTCATTCAGCTCAAAAGCTTGAAAAGCTTCTCTAATAACCCTTGAAAAGAAGAAATCCTTCCCAAGCTCAAAAGGAAATGAAAAACCGTATCTTAAGTCGCTTGTATTTGTTTTTGAGGTTGTATATTTGATGGGCTCCTTTTTCATTTCAGGATCCTTTATAACAACACCTTCCCTATTCTCCTTCTCAAGCTCTTCGAGTATCTCGAATATTTTTTTGTAAGCCTCTTTTTTATCAAAAATGCCAAAAAGCCTTACATTCTTTATTCCATAGCTCTCCAAGATATCCCTTCTTTCGAGAATTGGTAATGGCGTGTTCTCTACTTTTTTTCTGAGATCAAAAGCAAAAAATCCAAAATCCTTAGCTTCTTTATATTCATGAACAACGTATGGATTTTGCTTTCCAACACTCTCACCGCACAAAACATATTCTGGATAGTCTCTCAGAAATCTTTCTATATTTTTGTCTTCTCTAAGTTTTTTTGTTGTATAGGGGCATATATAACCACCTCTCGTTATCGCATAAACTTTGTCGTTCAGCATGAAAACTCTTGTATTATAACCGTCCATCTTTTCTTCAACAGCCACCTTTTCGAACATCATGAGAGCTGGTTTCAAATAAAATGCTCTTTTTATTTTTGGAAATCCCCTTACCACAACCACATCTTTATCATTAAAAAAAACAGCCGTTCCTCTCTCTATTTTTCCAAGCTCCTTTCTAAAAACAAGATAAACAAAAGGTTTTTTTAATACCTGAATAGAACCTCTGTTTAGTGCTCCTTTTATACGCCAAGGCTCAACATTGAGGGTTTCTGAAATCTTTTTTATATATATTTCGTTCATTGAAATTTAAAGTTCCAAGTTAACGCCAAAAAATAATTGAGAACACCCATAGTCTTGGGCACACTTTAAACTTGTTGTAGCATTCTGTGTGCATTCTGTTCATAGAAAAGTTTTTATCTTGTCGTTGCTTGCAAGACCCCATACGTAAGCGTGGGGATACGCAAGGAGAGGCGGGAGGGGGCTGGTAGGAGGTAAGTTTTAAATATTTGTGAAACATAAAAATCTTCAGGGATGTTCCCATGAAGAAAGAAGTTCAGCTAACGGTTGTAGGAAAAGTTTTCAAACCGAATAAGAGGAAGATTTCAGCCCTAAACAGGTGTTTAGAAGAATACTTTAAGCTTGTAAATTGGTATCTCAGTTTCAACTCTACGTCAAAGACTTTTTTGCATAGAAATGGCTATGAGAAAGCTAAACAGTTATTCAATCTAAACACGGCTTTGATTCAAACTGCGAGGGATAAAGCTGTAGAAATTCTGAAGAGTTTCAATGAAAAGAGGAAGAAAGTTAAATCAGAAAAACCAAAGTTAAAGAGGATTTCTATAAGGTTTGATAAACGTTGCTATTCTTTTGCCAAAACAACCAACGTTTTAACACCATATTGGCTCACGCTAAGTTTAAACAGAAGGACGAGAATATCTTTACCGATCAAGTTCGGTAAGAGACAACAAGAAATTATAGAGGAGGCTTTGCAGGGAAAATGGCAGTTCTGCACTGTTGAGATGGTTAAGCGAAACGGAAAGTGGTATGCTCACTTCGTGCTTAAGAAGGAAGTTGAGCTAATTGATGAGCCAGAAACTGTAATCGGAATAGATTTGGGAGAGTGGAATGTTGCTACTGCTGTTGCAGTTTCAAAGCAAATTCCTAAGCCTACGAGGGGACAGTTTTGGAGCGGTGCTAAGATTAGATACATCAGAGGCAAATACTCTCACATTAGAAGAAGTTTGCAGAGAAAGAAAAGAATAGATTTGATTAGGAGAATTGGGAGAAAGGAAGGTAGAATTGTTAATCAAATTCTACATACAATAGCTAAGGATGTAGTAGAATATGCTAAGCAGTTCCCCAAGCCAATAATTGTCATGGAAAAACTGAAGAATATTAGAGAGAATATGAATGGTTCTGCCAAGCTAAACAGAAGGTTGCACGCTTGGAGCTTCAGAAAACTTCAAACATATATAGAATACAAAGCCAATTTAGAAGGAATATCCGTTGTATATATAAATCCCAAAAACTCGTCTAAACGTTGCCATAGATGTGGGCATGTTACCCGAAAAGTTGATGATAGGGAGTTTAGATGTCCTAAATGTGGTTTGAGATACAATCGGGATTTGAATGCAGCTATAAATTTAGCCCATGCCTTAACGAGAGGCATGGGATGGGGGAGCCGTGAACCCCCCGAACTCCCGCATGAAGCCTTAGCCGTGAAGGCGGGTGGAACGGGAGAAGCCCTGCCCTTACGGGCGGGGTAGTTCACCCGCAGAAATAAATGAGCCAAGGTGACGAAATGGCGGCAAGAGGGGAGACCATTATACCTGTAAACATAGAAGAAGAGGTAAAAAAGAGCTATATTGACTATGCGATGAGCGTAATAGTTGGCAGAGCACTACCAGATGTTAGAGACGGTTTAAAACCTGTGCAGAGAAGAATCCTCTACACAATGAAAGAAATGGGGCTATACCACAACAAACCGTATAAGAAGTCTGCGAGAATCGTTGGTGAGACGTTGGGTAAATACCATCCACATGGAGATCAGGCAGTTTACGATGCACTCGTAAGGCTCGCACAGGATTTTACAATGCGATATCCGCTGGTAGATGGTCAGGGAAACTTTGGCTCGATAGACGGAGATTCAGCAGCAGCAATGCGATACTGTGTTGAGGGAGATACATTAGTTTTAACAGAAAAGGGACTTATAAAAATTAAAGATTTGGCAGAAACCGAGCTCAACAGTGAGAAGGAGATTAATATAAAAGTTTTGTCATTTAACTGCTCTGTAAATAAAGCAGACATGCTCTTTAATTCTGGAATACATAAAACAAAAAAAATAAAAACAGATATAGGCTTGGAAATAGTTGGAAGCTTAAATCACCCAGTTCTCACATTTACAAAAGAAAATGGAGATATAAAGTTTAAATGGAAGCTTCTTAAAGATATTAAGATAGGAGACTATCTCGTCGTGAATACAAAAATTCCTTTTGATTTCAATAAGAGCATAGACGAATTCTTAGCATACGCTCTTGGAGCACTTTGCTTTGGTGGAAGCATAGGTAAAGAAAGGCTTGTTATAAGCAGCAGAAAAGAAGAATTCATTGATAAACTGATAGAAATGTTTAGAAAGAGGTATAAAAAGGTATTAAAGAATACGTGCAGTTGTGGAAACTTTTCTTTACATGTTAAAGATAAAAAAGCTTTGGAAGATTTTAAAAATAAATTTATAAGAAAAATAACAGAAAGAGAAGTTCCAAGCTTAATACTCAGAGCAAGTCTCAAGTCTCAAGCATTATTTATAAAGGCTATAATAGAAGGCTATGCGGAGTTTAAGGATGGAAAACTAATTTTAAAGCACAAAAGTGAAAGATTTATAAAGCAACTTCAGATATTACTTTTAAATTTTGGTATTATATCAAGAAGGAATAAAAATATTCTCGAAATTTATGGAGAAAACTTGCTGAGAGTTCTTGAAGTTTCTAATCTGCAAAGCTTAAAGAAGAATTTAAAGAATAAAACAAAAGAAAATAACAAGATACCGTATATAAACGTAAGCTACGAAACCCTTGAGCGTAGATTTGAAGATGTTTGCAAAAATCTAAGCGAAAGATCTGTAAAGACATTAAAAATTCTGATTAAAAATAAATACTATCTCTCTAAGGTTGTTGAAATTGAAGAAGGTGAAAGTAAGCCTGTATATTCAATTAGGGTCTTAAGCGACTGCCACTCCTTTGTTGCAAACGGAATAATAAACCATAATACGGAGGCAAGGCTAAGCAAGATTGCCGAGGAAATGCTTGTTGATATTGAGAAAGATACTGTAGATTTTGTGCCAAATTTCGATGAATCACTTAAAGAACCTGTTGTTTTACCAGCAAAATTTCCAAATCTCCTTGCAAATGGATCAAGCGGAATAGCAGTAGGAATGACAACAAACATACCACCTCATAATTTAAAAGAGGTATGCGATGCAATCGTATATTTAATAGAGAATCCAGACTGTAGTGTAGATGAACTTCTCAACTTCATAAAAGGACCAGATTTTCCAACGGGCGGAATTATACTGGGAACTTCAGGAATAAAGAAAGCCTATAGAACCGGTAGGGGAATTATAAAGGTTAGAGCAAAGGCATTCTTTGACAAAATTGAAAGGAAAAAGGTTATTATTATAAGGGAGTTTCCCTATCAGGTAAACAAGGCGAGGGTTATAGAGCAGATTGCAAGACTTGTTAGGGACAAAAAGATAGAGGGTATAAGCGACATAAGAGATGAAAGCGATAAAGAAGGTATAAGAGTAGTCATTGAGCTCAAGCACAATGCAGATGAAAAGAAGATACTTGAGGAGCTGTATTCAAAGACACAGCTTGAAGTATCTTACGGAATAATTCTCCTCGCCTTAGTTGACAACGAGCCAAGGATTTTAAATATAAAAGACCTTATATTTGAGTATATAAAGCACAGAAGAGAGGTTGTTAGGAGAAGAACGAATTTTGAGCTTAAAAATGCTGAGAAGCGTGCTCATATACTTGAAGGTTTTTTGGTTGCACTTAAAAACATAGACAGGATTATAGAAATTATAAAGAAAGCAAAAGATCCCAGCGAGGCTAAAAAAGTTATAATTAAGGAGTTCTCTTTAAGCGAAGAGCAAGCTAAGGCGATACTTGAGATGAGGCTTCAGAGGCTTACATCAATTGAGAGAGACAACATCCTTAAGGAGCATGAAGAGCTCAAGAAAAAAATTAAGGAATACAAGGAAATACTCTCAAATCCTAAGAGAATAGATGAAATAATAAAGAAAGAGGTTTTAGAAATCAAGGAAAAATATGGAGATGACAGAAAAACATCAATAGTAACAGATATGGAGGAGTATGCGGATAGGGGGCTGTATATACTGATGAACAAAAATGGCGCTATTAAAAGAATTGAAAACAAGATTAATATAAGGGAAAAAGCATTAAAAGGTTATAAATGCATAAAAATAAGTGGAAGAGATAGAATTCTTGTTGTAAATAAAAAGGGGAAAGCATATATAATTAATCCGGAAGAAATACCAGAAAAAGGCAAAAAAATAAAAGATGCTATTGATATATTCAAATTTGAAGGAAATTACATCACAATGGTTACAAAAGAAGGAACCATAAAGAGAATTGCATTAAAAGATTTATCAGATATTAAAAAAGGAGCTTCGATAATTAAGCTTGTAGATGACGAAGTTGTCTCGGTAAAAATAACCAATGGAGGAGAGATACTTACTCTATCAACGAAGTTTGGCATGGTAGCAAGGTTCAGCGAAGAAGAGGTTAGACCCATGCAGAGAGCTGCAAGGGGGGTAAAAGCTATAGATTTGATAGTTAGAGATAACGTTGTCAGCTTGGATTCTTCAATAGGAAGTGATTTCTACTTAGTAACATTTACAGAAAAAGGTTTTGCTAAAAAAGTTAAGTTAAGCGAATATCCGATAACAAAAAGAGGTGTTAAAGGCGTTGTAAATGTTATTCCAGATTCTGAAACTGGTTTTGTTGTAAAATCAATAATTTCTAATGATAATGATGAATTTATAGTTTTTACAAATAAAAAGAAGATAATAAATATAAAAATTGGAGATATACCCTTATCAAAAAGGCAGGAGAAAGGTTCAAGAGTTTTAAAACTTAAAGAAGGAGAAATTGTTGTAGATGTTTGGAAAATATGATTGCCAGTGGAAAACCCAGCTTTTGAAAATTTTTTAATTTGTTTAGCAATAATAAAAGAACATGCTTGAGACATGGTTCACCGAATATCACAACAAAAATGTTTCATTTTCTTTGAGAATTAGAGAGGCTAAAACATATAAATCAGAGCTACAAGAGATAAGCGTGCTTGACAGCTACGAATTTGGAAAGGTTCTCGTCTTAGATAATACGATACAGCTCACCGAAAGAGACGAATTTATATACCATGAAATGATAGTCCACGTTTCAGCGATGACTGCAGTGCTGAACTTAAAGCCTAAGAGGGTGCTTGTAATAGGCGGTGGAGACGGGGGAAGTGTTAGGGAACTTTTAAAATATGATATAGACGAAATATATCTTGTTGACATAGATAAGAGCGTAATAGAAACTTGTATCAAGGAGTTCAGCTTTAGCAGGTGTTTAAATGATAAAAGAGTCAAGATATTTAATGAAAGTGGCGACAAATTTATTAAGAAATATAAAAACTTTTTTGACATAATTATAGCAGATACTCCAGATCCAAAGGGAATTGCAGAAGTTCTGTTCAGCAAAGAGTTTTACAGTAATGTATATGGTGCGTTGACAGACAATGGAATTCTAACCGTTCAGAGCGAGAGTCCTTTCTATCATGCGGATACTTTAAGAAAAATATACAGAAGCTTAAAGGAGATATTTCCGATAGTTAGGGTATACCTCGCCCCTATACCGAGCTATCCATCTGGACTCTGGAGCTTTACCTTAGCTTCTAAGAAGTTTGATCCATTAAGTTTAAATAAAGAAAGGATAAAAGAGATGCTGCGAAGATTTTCAACAAAGTATTACAACGAGGAAATTCACTTTGCATGTTTTGCCCTTCCAAACTTTGTAAAGGAGGTGATAGAATGATCTTAGAAGAGGTAGCTAAGGATGTTGAGAAGGCTACTGGAATAAAAGTATATGCGAGAAGCATTGAAAGGATACTTTCAAGCCTTCTTGTAACCTCTGATTTCTGGCTTGTTGTGGATTACAGCAGCGAACCACTTCCCCTTGTTGCAAAGGCTATTGAGATTCTTGAGAAGAGGGGATATGTTAAGATAAACTCTGGCATAGTGCTTACCGAGAAGGGAAAGGAGCTTATAGATAACCTTGGAATTGTAGAAGTTAAGAGGCTGAGATGCGAGTGCTGTGAGGGAAGAGGTATAAGCATAGCCGAATTAAAGGATGTTTACGAGAAATATATGGAAATTCAAAAAAACAGACCAGAGCCTATAAGGGAATACGATCAGGGATACATAACACCTACATCTGCTATAGCAAGGGTCGCGTTTGCAATGGAGAACAACGACATTCAAAACAAGGATATAATAATTCTCGGAGATGATGATTTGCTCAGTATTGCAATAGCACTAACAGGAAAGGCGAAAAGAATTAAAGTTCTTGAAATAGACGACAGAATAGTTAACTTCATAAAGGATGCTAAGGAGAGATACGGCTTAGATATTGACGTTGAAAAGTTTGATTTAAGGGAACCTCTGCCAGAGGAGCTTATAGGGAGCTTCGATACCTTCTTCTGCGATCCTACTGAAACTCTTGCCGCTTTTAAGGCTTTTGTAGCAAAGGGTATTGCAACACTCAGAGCTCCGAGATGTGCTGGATACTTTGGAATAACAAGGGTCGAGTCGAGCTTGGATAAGTGGAGAAAAATGCAGGCTGCTCTGCTCGATCTTGGTGTAGTTATCACTGATATACTACCGATATTCAGCGAATACGAGAACTGGGGATTTACTCAGGAAACGAAGGCATGGAGGCTCGCACCTTTAAAGGAGCTGCCAAAAGAAAACTGGTATCGCTCATGGCTCTACAGAATTGAAACTCTCGACGGCTTTAAGAGGTTGAACGAAAAAATAAGTGAAGAAGCTTTCTACAGCGACGAAGAGAGCTCATGCGTTTAGCTATTCGACGTTCTTTTCATAATATCTTTCGAGACCTTTTTCCCAATTTTCCTTCAGTTCTTTTATCTCCAAAACCGTTCTGCTATTTCTTCCCTTTATTTCAACAATTTTTTCTTTTTTTGTTCTTCCTATTAAGGAGAATACAGACCCCTTCATCACCTCTTCAAACTCTTCTCTATACTTTTCTTTAACCTCAACGATAAACCTTGAGTTGCTCTCCGAAAAGAGTATTTTATAGTCCTCCAGATTTTCATCTGTAGGAACCCTTTCTAAGGATATCTCCGCACCAATTCCGCTGAAACACATCTCAGCAAGAGCTATAGCCAAGCCTCCATCGCTTATATCGTGGCACGCACTTACAATGCCCATATCTATAGCTTCTGTAAGCTTTTCGAAAGTTCTCTTAGCGGAATCTGGGTAAACTTTCGGAACATTCTTTCCCAAGTAGCCAAGCATTTTATAGTATTGACTCCCCCCGAGCTCGTCTCTCGTGGTTCCGAGGATGTATATCATGCTGCCGCTCTCTTTAAAATCGCTTGTCACAGCCTTTCTGACGTCTGGAATTATTCCAAGGGCGGAGATTAAGAGGGTAGGATTTACACTGCCCAAAACACTCTCGTTGTATAAGCTGTCCTTTCCAGAGATAAAGGGCACTCCATAAGCTTTTGCAACTTCGTAGCACGCCTTAGCGGCTCTAACAAGCTTTGCAAGGTTTTCCTCATTTTCTGGAGAGCCCCAGCAGAAGTTGTCAAGCAGGGCTATTCTCCTACCGCCTACGGCAATATTGTTTCTTATGGCTTCGTCTATTGCACTTGCAGCCATGTGGTATGTGTCTATTTTTCCGTATTCGTTTATTCCGTTGGATACAACTATCCCCTGCCAGGAATCGTATAGAGGCTTTAGCACTGCAGCATCGCTTGGAGAGACCATGTATGGCTTAATTATAGTCATCGCTTTTACCTCGTGGTCGTATGTTCTGACAACCGGCTCCCTGCTCGCTATATTCGGCATTGCAATCAGATTCAGAATATCTTCCGAGTAGTCATCTTTTGGCTTAATTTTGGGCTCTTTAAGGTTTCTATTAGGCTTATAAACTGCTTTAAGGTTCCTTTTTGGTATATCAAATAAGAAGTCAACATCAAGCTCAGCTACTTTAATACCATTAAAGAAGATTCTGATTTTTTTATCTCCAGTAAATTCCCCTATATTGCTGAACTCTACATCTTCGCTTTCGAGGATTTCACATACTTCCTTTAAATTCTCCTTTGGAACAGCTATAAGCATTCTTTCTTGGCTCTCACTTATCCATATCTCCCAAGGCTTCATGTTCTCAAATTTTAGATGCACCCTGTCAAGGTGAACTACAGCACCTAAGCCATAGTTGTGAGCCTGCTCACATATAGCGGAGCTTAAGCCTCCTCCGCCCAGATCCGTTATTCCACTCGCTAATCCTTTATCCCTTATAGCCAATACAGCTCTCTTTATCTTCTCTTCCTCTATAGGATCCCCTATCTGCACTGCCGTGTAGAAAACCTCCTCAGCATCTTCGCTGAGCTCGGTGCTCGCAAAGGTAACGCCGTGCAAACCGTCTCTACCAGTTCTTCCACCAACTATTAAAATGCAGTCGCCAGCCTTTATCTTCCTTGCGTATCTGCTCTTTTTAACGATCCCTATGCAACCACAGTATACAAGCGGATTGCCTACATAGCCTTCGTCAAAAATGATAGCCCCGTTTACATTTGGAATGCCAAAGTTGTTCCCATAGCTTCCTATTCCAGCGACAACGTATGTAAATATAAACTTCGGATGCTTTATACCCTTAGGAAGCTTTGTATAGCTGTAGTCAAGGTTTCCGAAGCAGAGAACGTTCGTGCAGGCTATGGGCTCTCCCCACACGCCAAGTATATCTCTAATAACTCCACCAACTCCAGTAGCGGCTCCTCCAAAGGGCTCTATTGCACTTGGATGGTTGTGCGTTTCCACCTTAAAAGCTATTGCATAGTCGTCCTTAAAGTCAACTATTCCCGCGTTGTCTTCAAAAACGCTGAAGAGCCATGGATAGTTAAGCTCCTTAGTAACGTCTTTTATAAATTTAAATAAAACTACCTCTTCCCTTTTTCCATTCTCTTCATAAATTATTGTGCTTTTAAAGGTTTTATGTGCACAGTGCTCGCTCCAAGTTTGTGCAATAGTTTCAAGCTCCACATCAGTAGGATTCCTTCCTAATTTTTGAAAATAATTCTTTATTTTTCTCATTTCATCCAAATTTAATGCAAGCTGTCTCAATCTGCTTATCTTAATAAGATCTTCATCGCCAGCATTTACGATGTCAATCGTCTCATAGACACCTTTTCCATTCACTTCTACGAGCATCTAAGCTATCATCTGAAAAATTTTTGTTAATAAAACGTTCTTATGAATGTTGGATTACAATAGGTTTTTAGGAAAGAAAAGGAAGCTTGATGAAGTTAAAGTAATGACTAAAAGAAGAGCTTCAAGAGGTGTTATGATGTTCTTCAACAGAGAAAAAGAAATAGAGGAGATAAAAAGGATAGTCAGCACGGAGCCAAATCTTATTACTTTCGTTTACGGACCTATAAATTCTGGAAAAACTGAGTTAATGCAGAGAATCGCTAACGAGCTTCCCAGAAACTACGTAACATTCTACATAAACTTTAGAGGGAAATTTATAAGGGATTATAATGACTTCATAAGGGTTCTCTTTAAATTTGAAAAAAACGGAAAAAAGAAAATTTTAGGCGAGATAGCTAAAGAATCCGCAAGAATTTTGAGATATAAAGGAATTCCAGTTCCTATGAGCATCTTAGATTTAATATCCGAGAGAAAAACTGGGGAGGATGTTTTTGAGTTCCTCGAAGGATATCTTGAAGAGATTTCAAAGAGAAGAACCCCAGTTATAATTGTGGACGAGCTCCAAGTTATAAAGGAGCTGAAAATTGACGGCTTGCTTATCTATAGATTGTTTAATTTTTTCGTCAGACTAACGAAGGAGCTACATCTCGCTCATGTTTTTGCAGTTACAAGCGATTCCCTTTTCATAGAAAAGATATATAGCTCAGCGATGCTTCACGGGAGAGCGAGGTATATGCTTGTGGACGACTTTAGCTTGGAGACTGCTGAAGCCTTTCTTAGGAAAAACGGCTTTAAATCTGAAGAAATTAAACTAACACTGGACTTCTTTGGCGGTAAGCCTGTCTATCTCGTAGAAGCAATTAAAAATAAGCACAGACTTAGAGAGTTCTGTGAAGAAATGCTTGTTTTGAGGAGAAGACAGATAAAGGATATGATATACGAAGAATGTGAAGAGATGCAGAGGAAAATCAAAAATTTCTTGGAAGTTTTTAAAGAAAAGGATGAAATAAAATACGAAAAATTGACTAAAGAAATAAAATGGTGTATAGAAAAAAATATAATTTTCTTAAATCCAGCAAAAGAAAGCATCAAACCTCAATCAAAGCTTGATTTGATTGCGATTAAAGAGATAATAAGAGGATAGCTTAAATCTTTTAAATTCTCTCTATATAATATTTTTTTCCTTTCCCGAGTTTAGATTCAAAAATAGATGAAATGCTTAAAAGAAACGTTCCATCATCTCCAGCAACTATTATAGGTTCTTTGTTAAGCAAACTCGCTAAATCTATTTCATAAACCCCATCTTCAACTTTTATGTTCCACAATTTTTCTATTTCTTCATCCGTCAGCTCTTTTTCTAAGAATTCCTTAGCTTTTTTTACTTCAACAATTCTACTTGTTACCTTTTTGACAAAATCTTTGTCTTTATTTTCTTCTACTTTTCTAAAATAAAAAAAGAATCTATTTCCACATTCACATCCTCTTTTTATTATTTCTTCTGCTCCTTCGTCATAGATTCTTCCGCATTTTGTGCATTTATGCGGCATAGTTCATCAACTCTTGCAAGCATAACAACATAGTTTGTTTCTTTCTTAATTTCTTCAATCATTCTTGTTGGTCCGACAATCATAAATCCGCTTTTTCTTCCGGCAATCTTATCCGCAAGTTTTTCCCTAAGGCTCTTATTTCTCTTATCAACCCTAAAGAATTCTATACCGTGAAAGTTCTCCGCATCTATCTCACGCATTGTTGCTTCTATGAGCTCAGCCTCTTCTTGGGGCGTTAAGCCTTCTTCGAGAACCACTATTATATTCTTTTTTATACTGTCAATTATCATGTTTATCTTATCTACTGTTCTCATGCCGGCTAAGACCTCTGCAGGTATAAAGTGCATTTTTATTTCCATGCCACCACCTAAGTTAGATACTTATTTATAGCTTCATAGAGCTTGTCAATATTCTCTCCAGTTTTAGCACTTATGGGCACGACAACATGCTGAGGAAACGCATTTTCAATTCTCTCCGGTCTTGCACCCGGGAGATCAATCTTGTTAGCGACGATGATCATCGGAATTCCCCTTGCTTCGAGATTCCCTATTATTGTAACGTTTACCTGAGTATATGGATCCTGAGTGGAGTCCATCACGACGAGAACCGCATCAACGTTGTCGAGCCACTTTATGGCTTCAATAACTCCTCTTGTAGCCTCTTTTGCACGTCTTTTAGCCTCTTCTTCATCTAAACCATATTCCATAAATGTTCTGTAATCAACCTGCGTAGCTATGCCCGGCATATCGATAATGTTCATCCTGAGCGTTCCGTTGTTCGTTCTAACTACAACGTTCTCTATTTTCTGAACTTCTCTCGTTTCATGAGGGATTTCGCTTACCCTTCCAACTTCCGTTCCAAGCCAATCTAAGCATATTCTGTTAGCTAATGTCGTTTTTCCAGCATTAACTGGACCATAAAACCCAAGTTTTATTACTTTTTTTCTCTTGAGCACCCTTAGTAATTTTTTAAGTAGTCCATTGAACATATATACACCTAATTTATTTTTAAATTAAAGCTACAAATATATAGCTTTCGGTTACAGAAGACTTGTCCAAATAACGAGGTATTGCACAAAAATGCACAACTTAGTTTAAGTTTTGAGCTTAAAATTGAAAGAAAAATTTGGACTTGCTATATGCCTTCAGTAGGAAGATGAAGTAGGGGGAGGTGGGCGGGTTTTAGTAGGAGTTAGTAGTAAGCGAAACATTTATAAAGCGGTTCTGCAGAGCTGATAATATGCGAAAAGTGAATTGCAGAAAGGCGGAGAAGCAAAGAAAGCGGAAAGTAATGAAAAGAACCAACGTATTCAAGCTGCATCCAACAAAGGAACAGGAGAAACAGCTTTTCAGAATGTGCGAGATGTCAGCCGTGCTGTGGAACAAAATAAACTACATAAGGAGGCAGGCTTTCTTTAAAGACAGATTCAGCTGGGAGGAGGGAGTTAAAGAGCTATACAACGAGTTTAAGCAGATTATAGGCTCAGCAGCTGCACAGCAGATAATAAGGAAGAACGGCTTTGCTTGGCGCAGCTTCTTTAAGCTAAAGAGGCTCCAGAGCAAAAACAAGCTGTCTAAGCACATAAAAAAAGTTTCGCCACCGAGATACTGGAAGGACAGAGAAACTGGCAAGAGAAAGCTTATGACGATAGTAAGAAGGGACTGCTACCGCATAGAAAAGAGCTCTAAGGGCAGGAAGTATCTTGTTTTTTAAGGGCATGAGGATAAGGATAACAGGCAGGGTTAAGTGGCATGGAAAGCAGAGGCAGATAGAAATATTCTACGACGATTTAACTAAGAGCTGGCACGCTTATCAAACCGTTGAAGTGGAGAAGCCTAAAGCTAAAGGCGATAAAAGAGCCTTCGTTGACGTTGGAGCTGTCTGCTTGTTAACCGCTTGGATAGAGCAAGAAAGGCAAGCTGTTGCTTTCAGCGGTAAGCCTCTATTAGCTGACTGGTGGTATTTGAGCAAGAAGATAGCAAAGCATCAGAGCGTTCTTAAAAGAGTAAACGATGGGCACCAGCTCTAAAAGGCTTAGAAAGCTATACAGAATAAGGCAGAGAAGGTTTAGGCACTATGTTAACACAGCTGTTCATAAATTTGTTGAGCTCTGCTTAAAGAAGGGTGTTAAGACTATTAACCCCCTTGCGGGATGAGTGATGCAAGGAGGTTAGTTTTTCTATAAAAACAAATTTTCCAAGAGAAACTATTCATTCTTATAAAAGGACGTTTGCATTAGAAACAAGGCAAAATTTTCCAGACGAAACACAGAAAAATTTATATAGGGGGAGGGGTATTAACCTCTTCTCCGGTGATAGGCATGAAACAGCCATTAATTCCATATTTAGCTCATCCTACGTGGATAATCTTCAAACAAATCTTTTTGACAGAAGAGCTGTAAAGAAAGAGCTGGCTAAAGCTGGTATAAAACCTGTTAAGATGATGCTTAGAATAACGATAACAGCCATATTCTTTGAGAGAAGCATAACTGATAGAGGGGCTTAAAAGGGAATGGAGAGCTTAGAGGAGTCGTTAGAGCTGCAGAGATTCCTTCTACAGATGAGATATACAGCTTCCTCAGCAGATTCAGCGAGGATCAGTTCATAAAGCTTTTATCAGTTATAAACAGGTTTATTAAGAGGAACTCGATAAAGCTCCTCGATACTACCGATATAAATCTGTTCAGAGAGCAAAAAATATAAATGGAGCTATGCTCTCAGCAAGGGGTTCTATAAAGGCTACAAGCTCGCTTTAGTCGTTGAATTTCCCTCTTTAAATCCCATAGGGATTTATCTATACGAAGGCTCGCCAAACGATTCTAAACTTTTCTTAGAAATCGTCAAAGACCTTAAGAGAAGGAGAGTTTTGAGAAAAGGAGATAAAATAGATAAAGGTTTCTGTGCTCAGAAAAACTACTGGAAGAGCATTATGTGGTATAAAATTCTCCCTTTCATATTTCCTAAGAGAAATCTGAACGTTAAAAAAATTAAAGGGAGATTATCGCACCCTTTCAAAGCTCAGAAAAACGAAAAGGTAAAGAGGTTCTACGATTGGCTTTTTTCTGCTTTCGAGAGTTTTTTAAACTCGTGGGAGAATTTTAAAACCGTTAGAAGTATTTTTGCACAGATATTCTAAACGTTCTGTAGCAAAGTTCACAGCTTTATGCGTCCTTTTATTGGGCATATCTATGGGATTTAATACAAAGGAAAAGCTTCAAGCCCTTGCTGAGTCAGGACTCAGCAAGAGGGTTAAAAATTAAATACTGCTCTACAAAAATTTGAGAATTAATACTTCTGTAGTTTTCATAATTCTTTTTAAAAAGTGTAAAGTTAACATTCTCACAGCTATGAGGAACCGAGCTTATACATTCGAATGTATAATCCTTTAAAAAGACTTATACATCTAAATGTATAACCACTTATAAATGCTTATACAGCTGAGCGTATAAACCTCACAGCTGTGAGAATTATCAATTGATTGGCAATTCGTTGGCAATGACGATAAGCCATTTTGGTATCATTTTGTTAACAAATTGGCAATTTTCACAGCTGTAAAGATTGCCAACAAATTGACAATTGATTGATAATTTCTTATCCTCACAGTTGTGAGAAACTCTGGTGGAAATTTTGCAAATTTTGCGTCAACCTTAAAGATTTTTCTCTGATTTTTAAAGCTTTGACATAATCATTTCAATAATTTTTAAATAATTTCATGAATAATTAAAAAACCTTGGAATATTTACATAAATCTGCTTGCTTTATTCTTTTTATTCTAAGATTTCTACCTAAGTTTTGCTATCAGTTCTGCTAAAAATTCCTCACAGCTGTGATGCTGAGTGCAACTTACCCTCTCTAAATCTTCCTTAATTCCTTTATCCCGAAATATACTTTAGAATTTTCACTGCAACTTTCTGCGGAACTATACACTGTATAGTTTTTTATAACGGTTTTCTGTTATACCTGCACCGAAGCTGAGCGCAAGTTTGATGCCTCAAACCGCTCTTATTTTGGAAAATTAAGAACATTTTAATAGTCTTTTATTGGGGAACTATACATCGTATAGTTGCGCACTACCCCGTGGAGTTGATAACCTTGAGGGTCTCGTTCTTAGCCTTGCTTCCCAGACTTACAGCATTGTCCGTGAAATCTGCGGCTACAGCCGCCACTATTCCTATCATCGCAATAACCATTATGAGTTCAAAGAGTCCCGAGCCTCTCCTTCTGTCCTTTATGAACTTTCTTAACATGAACTGTAGAGGGCTTTTAAAAGCAAATCCTCACAGCTGTGAGGAATCGTTAGCTTTTTAAATATAGACTATGCAGAACATAGATTATGTCCGAAAAAATTGCTATACTCCCAACGAAGAGTATGGTTGAAGCCCTTATACTTGCAGGAGATGTGTGGGTGCTCATGCAGGATTGGAAGGAAGATAAGTGCGAGATATGCGGAAAAGCCGTGCTTTACTATGTTGAGAAGCCCAAGGAGTATAAAAAGGTCTGCATAGAGTGTGCAACCGAGCACTATCCAAGTGAGGCGGCAAAAATAATGAAAAGGGTTTTGAGAAACGAAGCAGATAAGATGAGGTATATACAATAGCTCATATCAACGATATTATTTTCCGCTCATATATGCAGAACGATACACTCGCAAAAATCAAGGAAATCATTTTGAATGCAGCTGAAAACCACGGAATAGAGATAGACAGAATTATTCTCTTTGGTTCAAGAGCAAAAGGGGATTATAAAGAGGAATCTGATTGGGATATATTAGTTGTTACAAAAGAAAAAATTGAAAAGGATATGTTTTGGAAGTTTTATTCCGAAATTAAGAGGAAGCTGGCAAAAATAAAGATTTATGGGGATTTGATAATATTATCCAAGAAGTATTATGAAAACTACAAAGAAGATGTTGGAAATATAAGCTACTATGCAACTGTTGAGGGGAAAGTTTTATGAGTGATTACTCCCGCTGGATAAAAAAGGCTGAAGAAGATTTAAAGGCGGCAAAGAAATTTTTAGGTGAAGTATCCCCATGGATCGTAGCTTTTCACGCTCAGCAAGCTATAGAGAAATATCTAAAATCCTTTTTAGTGAAAAACGATAAAAAATTTGGAAAAACACATGATCTGTTGGAACTCTTGGATTTATGCTTAGAGATTGATGAGGAATTTAGAGAATTAGAAAAGCTTCCTTTAGAAAAAATATCTATGTTCGCTACAATTACAAGATATCCAGAATTGGAGGTTGATGTTGCGGTTGAAGAGTCTGAAGAAGCTATAAAGATTGCAGAGAAGGTTAAAGAGTTTGTTTTGAAGAAGATTTAGATTCTTCCCCTCATGCTCACTATGCCAAGAAACGTTGTTGCAAATCTGTCTTCAAGGTTTTCCATGTTCAGAAGCCTGTAAAGCTACAGCGAGAACATTAAGCTTATTATGAAAGAAACAGTTGGAATTATGAATATATCCAAGACAAAGCTTCCGGCAAGCTCCAAGAGGGATCCTGCTATTCTATTCTATTACTGCTTTAAAAGCACTAAAAGGATTATAGTAAGACTGGAGACCGGCAATGATAGTGTTTATTATGCTGTTCAGCCCGCTCTCAAGCTGACTTTTCTGGTTTTCAAGATTTTGAATATCCCGCGCATAGTCGTGCTGATGAACAACATAGTAAAGACTATACATAATAGTCGGGAATACAACAGCCATGGCAATGCTAAAGCTTATGAGAGATGCTCCAACGCTTCTCAGAATCTTCGGAACGAGCAGAACAGCTCCGAGCGCTGTTATGAAGGTAAAGTGGTCAACAAAGAACTTCATAAGCTCGTGCAGAAAGTTCGCATAGATTATTAAGTATGTGAAGAAGGGAACTGTTGCATCCAGAATTCTATCCAAGGGATCTAAAAACATGAATACAGCCCATTTTAAAACCATAACATCCACTTGTATTGTTTTTACAGAGGAAACAAATGCATTAATAGCACTAAGAATCACAAAAGCCTCGGTTGCAGAAGTTCTTATCTCGTCGAGCTTGTTCAGAGCTCCGCTCTGAAGGCTTGATATCTGAAAAACGTTTAAAATCGTCTGGAAAACCGGAGATATTATAAGCAGAGCTACTGCAAACAATACACCGAGTGCTATCAGATTGTCTTTCGCGCTTACAGCCCACTCCTCGCTAAAAAACCTGCCGAGGATATGCTGCATGAGGTATATGATCATCTCTATGTTGGCTATTATTATCACCAGCAGCGCAAGCTCCGCTACCGTCGGCATACTATGTTTACAGCTTTTAAGCTTGTTTCCTCACAGCTGTGAGGATTCGCTTTTATAAGCTCTTAATTTATTGGTGGTTTAGATGGCGGGGGTAGATATTTTAATGAATGAGGTTTGTGAAATTTTGGAAGAACTTGGATACAGCGTGCAGAAGGATGATGAAGGGAAATACATCGTAATTGAAGGAGAAAAAATATATTTCGCTGTGAGATACTACCGCAGAGGATATGCTGTTGATTTCGAAAGATACGACGACTATATGCTAAATGCTAACAAAAAAGTATATATTACCAACGATGTAAAGAAAAAGATAAAAAGAGCTTTGAAGGAGATTTCAAAAACTATCAGAAAGGAAAAAGAGATAAAAAGGAAAGCTGAAGAAGAAAAGAAAAAGAAAATAGAAGAAATCAAAAAGAAGCTCAAAGACAATATAGAGATTGTTGATATATATGGAAAAACAATTGTGCTGAGAGTTAATGGTGTTAAGGTTGTTGTAAGCAACTACATCGGAAGCTACAACGCATATACAGACCGTGAAGACTTGATGAAAAATCCATTAGATAAGCAGAAAACCATTGAAAATATAAAAGATGACAGCTTCAGCGGGAATGTAATATTTGAAAAAGACAAAATTACTGATATTACACTGACGGACGAGAAGAGCTTGGATGACATCCTTGAAAAGCTTTCCCAGATTCTTTCTTAACTTTTTCTTTTTAAAGTCAAACAAACACTATTTCAAAACCCTTGTAAACTCTTAGCTCTTCTTTCAGCTCTTCCAGAGCAAAAATTATTACGTTTTCCTTATCGAAATACTGGAAAATATCTTCTTTGTTTACAACAAGTCCCACCTCGTAGAACTCCCCATCCTTGAAATACTTTCCTTGATAGAAAAGAAAGCTGTTCATAACGAGCCAGTCCTTAGCCTTCCTCAACAAATAAGCTATCTTCACATCCTTAGGATGATAATAGCCTTTATGCTCGCTGAGCTTCTCCTTCAGCTTCTTTCTGAACAGCTCTACTGGAACTTCCTCATACCTCCTCACATACTCCTCGTAGATTTCCTCTAAGGTTAAGGCGTGCTCTCCGAAGATTTCCTTTATAAAGTCATCCGGTATTTCTACCTCCTTCTCTTCCTCGAAGATTACCTTTACGTATTGACTGCCCCTAAATTCCGCCGGCTTCGTGAAGACGTATATCAAAAAGCTGATGAAGGCAATGACTATGCCTATTATATATTCGGCAGGAATCTCGGTTTCGTAATATGGAAGCCTGACTGGATAGCCGTTGACCTCTATGTATCTCGGCAGATCGCTTCTCACAGCTGTGAGGTTCCCGTTGACAAAGATGTAGTATTTTCCAGCTCTCTTCTCCACTTTTACTTTATAAGGCTCGACTTCAACCTTAAGGGCGTCTATAATATTTTTTCCGCTGTATAATACTAAAACATTCTCTCCCTCTTCTAAAAACACATTAGCTTCATGATTTTTAACCTCGTAGAAACCGCCTGCCGGGAGAACCTGTATGTAGCTTCCCTGAGAAACTTTTACTGAATTCCATCCAGCCTTCGGACTTTCGATAAGAATCATGCTTCCTGATAGGTTTTTCTCGTAAACAGCTTTAATAACCTTCCAGCTCCATCCCTTCTTGAACAAAACCGCTACATTTCTGTATTTCGGTATGAAGTATATTCTTCTCGCATCGCCTTCAAGATTGTAAACTTCGAGCTGACCGTAAATCTTCAACAAATCTGCTGCTTCTTTTAAAGGAGTGTATTTTACCTCAACGAAATAAGCTCTGCCGTCTCTGTCAACGTAGTATTTCTTAGGATTTACCGCATACACCGTTAAATTTCTGTATTCATAAGGTAAGGGCTCGTTGCATACCAGAACTACGGTGTCGTTCCTCACAGCTGTGAGGA
>JALTZZ010000114.1 GCA_027051165.1 archaeon
CATAAATTCTTGTACAACTGGGTTTTTTAACAGTTTATCTTTCCACACTATTTAGTCCTTCTGAAACCGCGAGGATATTTTAATATTATAACTTAAAAACCATAAAAAACTTCCGAAATTGACAAGGTAAAAAGTCCACCTTCAATAGTGCATTCCACTTATAAAGGTGGACTAAAGTATCATGTCCATCGGATTCTTTTCAACTCCGAGTATCTCCAATTTTAGATTTCTCTTGCTTGGCAGCCTGTATATCATAACCGAATCCACATCCTCATCGATAATCTCTTGAAGCCCTTCTTTTATTTCTGTGAGCTGAGCCTTGGAAATTTCGCCTTCAAAAACAGAGTTCTGCCTCCAGTGCAGGTACAACTTCAGAAATTTGTTTACCTTATTCACCCTCTCAACGTCTATATCGTAAACTATTATCACGTACACCCCTACCACCACATCTTAAAGCTCTCATATGGTTTATCGCCGATAAGGTGTTTCACCAGTTTGTAGCATTCCAGGCGAATCAGATACTTGTAGGAAACCCTTCGGTTAAGTGTAGGATGCTTAAGCGTAGTTTCAAGCTTCTTATTGTACTCCTGCAGAAAAATTCTCTTTCCCCTATCATTCAGTAGCACGCCCACATCCCGCTCAAAATCTCTTTCTGAAATCATGTTATTATTCACTAGCTTGAAAATCACCCTCTCCACAATTATAGGCTTAAACAGGTCAGCAAGATCGAGGCTTAGGGAGAATCTTCTTTCAAGAGGCTCATGAAGATAGCTTATTGAAGGGTGAAGATAGGTGTTGTATATCTCGGAGAGCGCTGTGGAGTATAGCAATGAGTTTCCAAAGGATATAAGGGCATTCATCTCATTCGTTGGGGGACGAATCTCACGCTTTTCCATCTTAAATTTTCGGCTTATCTTTGAAAAGCTCTGATAATATGTAGCCCAGATTCTACCTTCAACGCTTAGCAATGTCTGCGGGCTACCCTCCACCTCCTCGCTCTCAATTTCTTCTATATACTCATCGACAGGTTTTCCCTTTTTCCTGTAATACTTGAGCGTTTGCAGAATATTGTGCTTTATTCCTCTAACGAGTTCTGCAGCTATGTAGTTTCGCTTCTCTTTGTCTAGATAATGCTCCGCCTGCTTAACGATTACTAAGCCAGAGTTAAGCTGTTCCCTTGGGTATAGGCTACCCTCATAGTAGCCATATTTGTTGAAAAAGTGCACAGGTATGCCCTTCTTCATGAGCAATGAAGAAGCGCCGCTGCGAAGACTAACTTTTCCGTAGCAGTAAATTTCGCTGATCCTCTCCACAGGCAATGGCTTTTTGGCATCCTTGTTAAGGAAATAAAGTGTGTTGCCCTTTCTTACCAATATCCCTTCTGAAGTGATATAAAGTGGCTGCTTCATTCTTCACACCCAGCACAGTTCATAATAGGTGCACCGCCTGCAGTATGGTTTCTTTTCTGGCCTGGGCGGTGCGGGAAGAGAAACTATTTTGGGGATCTCTTCTCTTATCCTCTCAAGCTCTTCTTCAATCTCCGGCGTAAGCTCGACTATTTCCCTCTTTTTCTCCTTTGGATACACCAACATCCCTTTTAGCTTCTTTCCAAGTTTCTTGGCATACCAAAGGTAGTAGTAAAGCTGCCAGCGCACAGGTTCCTCAAGCCGGGAGGACTTCTTCACTTCGAAGATTATGTTCTCCTTCCCGTGCTTTACAAAATCAAAGGACACTTCGCCAAGATTAATGTTCTTCCTCTCGCGGGAGTAGCTCTTTTCATGGATAAGCCTCCCTATAGCTATGTCTTCGCTCTCGTAGTCCATGTTTATGCCATTGGCAAAGAACCACAATTCCCGCCAGCAGGCTTTGTAGTACTGCACCATTACCCCCGTGATTCGCATAAGACTAATTTTTCCTTAGGAATTCCTTTATCTCGCTTATAAATTTCTCAATATCCACGAGATCCTCCCGTAGTATATTATAAACCAACTTATCATCAATCTTTGAATAACCATGTACTATGAGATTTCTGAACTTTTTCATATTTTTAAGACTGGCAACAACTTCATTAGACAGGACAATATTTTCCAGTTTTTGAATGAAATCTTCCTCATTGCTTGGTATGCCGAGTTTAAGCTCTTTCACGAGCATTGCACAAATATCTATACATGCTTCAATAGTAATCTGGAGCAATCTCTCCATGGCCCTCTTCAACACTGTGTTTGATTCATACTCTTCAAAACTCTGTGGCGTATTTTCATAAATTTCTTCAAGATACCCCTCAATTTCTGCCAGTTTTGACAATATCCTCTCTTTATCCATTCAACACCCCTCCCAGGTACATCCTGTATCTGGGCATAAAATCTTCATATTCTTTTAC
>JALTZZ010000115.1 GCA_027051165.1 archaeon
GCTCTACCACCCCTCGCCCATCGCCATGGTGCAGGTGCTCCTCCTGGCCAACGCCGCCCTCCTCACCGCGAGCCTCGCGTACACCTTAAGAATCTTATACGCAAAAAAACAATAGTCTTTTTCAGGAGGGAGTATTTTGAAGACAAACCTCTCAGTAATAATACCAACCTACAACGAGGCTGAGAACATAAAGATGCTAATCCCCAGAATTCACCGCGTGCTGAACAACACCAGCTACGAGATTATAGTGGTTGACGACTCCTCGCCAGATGGCACTCCAGAGGTTGCAAAAAAGCTTAGCGAGAGCTACCCAGTGAGAGTCTTTGTACGCAATCAAAAGCTCGGCTTAGCCTCTGCAATTGTGCACGGCTTTGAGAACGCTACAGGCGAGATTCTTGGTGTTATAGATGCAGATTTACAGCACCCACCGGAGTATATCATAAACTTCATTGAAAAAATAAGGGAAGGCTACGATATAGTTATAGGATCAAGGTACGTAAAAGGTGGGAGAATAGAAGGATGGGGTCTGAAAAGGAAAATTCTCTCCAGAGGTGCAATAATGCTTGCAAAACCCCTAGCTAAGAAGGTTAAAGATCCGATGAGCGGATACTTCTTCATCAGGAGGCATGTAATAGAAGGCATAGATTTTAAGCTCATGGGGTACAAGCTGTTGCTTGAGATACTGGTTAAAGGGAAGTATAGAGGAGTCGCAGAAGTGCCTTATGTTTTCAGAGAACGGCAAAATGGTGAGAGCAAACTTGGAAGAAATGAAATAGCAAATTATATCAAGCTGCTTGCACATTTGTATATGTATAAGATTTGGAGGTAAAGTTATGATTTCTGTTTCTGTAGGAATCTGTGCATATAATGAAGAGAAAAATATTGGAAACCTACTTGAAGCATTAGTAAATCAAAAAATTGAAAAAATAAAAATTGATGAAATAATAGTTGTTTCTTCAGGATCTACAGATAGAACAAATGAAATAGTAGAGGGATATTCCGAAAGAGATAATAGAATCATGCTTATAACCCAACCACAAAGAGAAGGGAAGGCTCATGCTGTAAATGAATTTCTAAAAAGTGCAAACTCTGAAATTTTAATTTTAGAAAGCGCTGATACGATACCTTGTGAAGATACTATTGAAAAGCTTTGCTTACCTTTCTACGATGAAAAAGTTGGAATGACCGGTGGAAGACCACTTCCCATAAATGATAAATCTACCTTTATTGGTTTTGCCGGACATTTGATATGGGAGCTACATCATAAAATCTCTTCAATATCACCCAAATTTGGTGAACTCATAGCTTTTAGGGATGTAATTAAGGAAATTCCTAAAAATACAGCTGTTGATGAAGCTTGGATTGAGGCTTTAATAAAGAAAAAAGGGTACAATGTTGTTTATGTACCTGATGCTGTGGTTTATAATAAAGCTCCAGAGACGATAAGAGACTTCATAAAGCAGAGAAGAAGAATATACGCAGGGCATTTATATTTAAAAAATAAGCTTGGTTATAGTGTTTCAACTATGAGTATTAGAGAAATAATTAGAGCTATTAAATATTTAAATCTATCATCAAAGGAAATGTTGTATCTTATAGGAGCCGCAACGTTAGAAGGTACGAGTAGGGTTTTAGGATGGTTTGACCATCACATCCTCAAAAAAGATCATGCTATATGGGATATTGCTGAAAGTACAAAAAATTGGGGATGAAATAAATGAAAGCTTCAATTGTAGTTCTTGGATATAATGGAGAAAAATATTTAGGTGAAGCATTTGATTCTCTTATAAATCAAAATTTTCCAAAAGAAGATTATGAGATCATATATGTTGATAACTGTTCAACTGATAACAGCGTTATTATCGCCAAGGAATATTCAAAAAAGTTTAAAAATTTTAAAATAATTATTAATAAAGACAATCTTGGTTTTTCGGCAGGGAACAATATTGGCATAAGAGTTTCAAAAGGAGAATACGTCGCACTATTTAATCACGATGCTGTAGCTGATAGGAATTGGCTTAAAGAGCTAGTGGATATCATAGAAAAGGACAAGAAAATTGGGGCTATTGGAGGAAAAATATATTATTATAATTCCAATGACCTATACTTTGGTGGGGGGAAGGTTTTATATGGAGGTTTTTGCTGGAACTGGAGTTTAAATGATAGAGATGGAGAATGTGACTATGTTTCCGGTTGTGCAATGCTCATAAGAAGAAATGTTTTAGACGAGGTAGGTTTGTTGGATGAGGATTACTTTATGTATTACGAAGAAACAGATTTATGCACAAGAATCAGAAGAGCAGGATATAAAATATGGTATACTCCAAAAGCTATTGTCTGGCACAATGTCCCAAAGAAATCAAAAAGAGCTTC
>JALTZZ010000116.1 GCA_027051165.1 archaeon
AGTGCTGGCGGAGGCGGAATAGGGATGTATGTCGTCAACAGTAAAGAGGAGCTTAAAGAAGCCATAGAAAAAGCAAAGCACATATCGAAATCTGCATTTGGTGACCCTACAATATTTATAGAGAAGTATCTGCCGAGACCGAGACACATAGAGTTCCAAGTTCTTGCAGACGAGAAGGGAAACGTGGTAAGCCTCGGTGAAAGGGAGTGCTCCATTCAAAGGAGACATCAAAAGCTTATAGAAGAAGCTCCAAGTGTTGTTGTTACAGAGGAACTTAGAGAAAAAATGAACGATCTCGTAAGGAAAGCTGCTAAAAGTATAGGATATACTAATGCCGGAACGCTTGAGTTCCTCTATCATGAAGGAAACCTATACTTTATCGAGATGAACACAAGAATACAGGTAGAGCATGGAATAACGGAGCTTGTAACAGGAATAGACATTGTTAAGGAGCAGATTTCAATTGCAAGCGGAGAAGAACTTAGCTTTTCTCAAGAGGAAGTTGAAATTAGGGGACATGCTATAGAGTGCAGAATAAACGCTGAAGATCCTTTAAACGACTTCATGCCCTCGCCAGGGAAAATAAGAAAATATAGATCGCCAGGTGGTTTTGGGGTAAGAATAGACTCGGGAGTGAGAATGGGCTATATTATTCCACCACACTACGATCCTATGATCGCTAAGCTCATGGTGTGGGGCAGAAACAGACAGGAAGCGATAGCAAGAATGAGGAGAGCACTTTCCGAGTATATAATAACAGGGGTAAAAACGAACATTGCATTTCATAAGGCGGTTATGCAGGATGAAGCTTTTATAAAGGGAGATATAAGCACAAGATTTATAGAAGAGAGGAACATAATAAGCAAGATACCAGCCATATTAGAAAGAGATCGAGCAAAAGAGGCAAGATGGGAAGAAATCTTCTTAGAAGATAAAAAAGTAGCGGCAATTTCTACCGCAATAAGGACTTATATCGAGAGCAAAATAAATCAACAAAAAGAATAGTTGTTATTATTTTATTTTATTAAGTATGGAAAAAAAGTGTAAATTTTGTAATGAAAAAGCTGAAATAAATAGCCTTTGCAAGAAACATTACTTAGAAATTGAAGCTTTTAATGAAAAAAAGCGTGAAATGGTTGCATATGATATAAACGAAATGCGTGTTATAGAGAGAATGATAAAGATGAACCCAGATTTGGCTCCTTGCCCTATATGCGGTTCACCTCTTGAGATTAACCATTGGAAAAAGGAAGAAAATAAATCAGTTCCTTATTTTATATGCAAAAAATGTGGATTTAAGGGATAGGGCTCAAAGCTTCATTTAAAGCATTTTTTATGAGATCCCTCGGAGGAACACCTTTTCCGTTTTTATATATTCTGCATCCGAAGAAAGGTTTGTCGTTTCTTCTTTCCTTTTCAATGTCGAGTCCGTTAATCTGTATAGTTGGTGAGCCTAAGAATCTGAACTTTTCAGCCACCTCTAAGGATTTTATTTCTATTTTCTCAATCATAAATTTATCTTTGAATTTTCTTTTAAACTCTTCCAAAACATCAAGTAAAAGCCTAAATGCAGGTTCAGAATTCGGACAATCTCTGAAATATAGAAATCTAACATGTATCTCCTTACTCCATGTAAAAAGCTGAGATGTTCTCATGAGAAACAATGTAAACTGCCCCTTTATAGGGGCTTTGTAGGGAGTTTGCCTTTGCAAGAGCCTTATCCCCACTGCTTGGTAAAACGCACCCCTACTCCTACCCATCTCGTAGGCGGAGCTACTTTTAAACTTGTGGAATATCCTAAGCCTTATAGGCTTACCTAAGCCACTTATCTTATCGAAGATGCCGAGCTTCTTCAACAAACTTCTGCAAGCGTTAACATCTGCATTTATAAAACCCAAGACAGATTTAAGCAAACCTCTTTTAACTCTAAGCTCTGGGGTGCAGCTTTCTTCAGCAACAGCCTTATTAAGCAGGCTGTCTGCCCCAGAGCTGTAATCTTCGCTAATTGTGTCTACGTAGATTCCTGCCTCCTCTGCCTTGTATTTAAGATACTCGAAAGCCTTGCCACGTGGCAATAGGTGCCACATCTGATCTGCTATTGAGTTCAGCTTTGATTCTTTGTTCTTGTTCTGAAAGCCATCACCAACTCTTATCTCCTTGACGTTGTGCCTTAAAGCAAGCTCTAAAACGAGGTTAGAGACTGCATGAGCGAAGTTTCTAAGCAGTCTGTGAATCTTAACCCAGAGCTTTTTTATCTTCCTTTCTACTTTATGAAAAGCCAAGTCCTTGTTCTTTAAGTTGTCTTTTAGGCTCTGAAGCTTTTTGATTCTCTTCAAATACTTTCTAAGCAGGCTCTTTAAT
>JALTZZ010000117.1 GCA_027051165.1 archaeon
AATTATAAAATATAAAAAATAGAAACAAAAAAAGCAAAACTACAAAATATGGAATTGTGAGTATTGAAGATAAATTTTGAATTCAAAGTTTTGAATTTAAAAAATAGGAAATTATATTTTTATAATTATAAAACTAAAATAAAAGAACTATTGTGGTATTAATATAGTCCCATTTTTTTAAACGGTTCTATATTAATTTTGTGCAAATTTGAAACACAAAAATTAGAATAATTAACCAAAATTAATGGGAATATGATCTTATTTTTAAGGCGATTTATTTTATGAGGTTAGAGTATTTTCATTTCTTAATCATTTGTAGGTGATATGATGATTAAAAATGAGCTTGGTGGGATAGAAATGGGTAAGGTTGATCTCGGCACTGCTAAATACATCATTCACGCTAAAGTAGAAATTAACGGTGTTGTTGAGAAGTCTGATGTTGTTGGTGCAATATTTGGTCAAACAGAGGGTTTGCTTGGAAACGATCTTGATCTTAGGGAGCTTCAGAAAACTGGAAGAATAGGCAGAATTGAGGTTAACATAAGATCAGAAGGTGGCAGGAGCTTCGGAACGGTTCAGGTTCCCTCGAGCTTGGACAGGGTGGAGACTGCTATAATAGCTGCAGCTCTGGAGACTATTGACAGGGTTGGACCTTGTGAGGCAAGGATTACAGTTGAGAGGATAGAGGATGTGAGAGTTACGAAAAGAAAAAAAATAATAGAGAGAGCAAAAGAGATTTTAATGACTCTGATGGAGGAAATTACCCCAGACAGCATGGAGATAACCGAGGAAGTCAAGGAAGCCGTTAGACTTAAGGAAATAACAACCTTTGGCGCAGAGAAGCTTCCAGCAGGACCCAATGTTAAAGACAGCGATGCTATAATAGTTGTTGAGGGAAGAGCTGATGTTTTAAATCTGCTCAAGCATGGAATAAAGAACGCAATTGCCGTAGAAGGAACGAGTATTCCAAGAACTATAATAGAGCTGAGCAAAAAGAAGACAGTAACAGCTTTCGTTGATGGGGATAGAGGAGGAGAGCTTATATTGAGAGAGCTCCTTCAGGTAGCGGATATCGACTTTGTTGCGAGGGCTCCTGAAGGCAAAGAAGTGGAGGAGCTTACAAAAAAGGAGATATTCAAGGCTCTAAGGAACAAGGTTCCAGCGGAGCAAGTTATGATGAGCCTCGGAATAACGAAGAGAGAATCCCCACAGCATTTCCACATCGAACCTAAGGTTAAGGATGGACACTATGAGAAGTTTAAAAAATATCTTTCAGAGCTTCACGGAAGCCTAAAAGCTTATCTTCTTGATAAAGATTTAAACGTTATAAAAGAGGTTGCGGTGAGAGATCTTCTCGATTCTCTAAAGAGCTCAAATGAAAAAATATATGCGGTTGTCTTTGATGGCATAATAACGCAGAGGCTTGTAGAAGTTGCGAAAGATAAGGATGTCGAGTTCTTAGTTGGCGCAAAGGTTTTAAACGTTACAAAAAAGCCTGCTGAGCTTAGGATAATAACAGCAAGCGAACTTGGTCTTTCTTAAAGCTTTTTTATTTTTTTAGTTGCATAAATTTGTTTGGTTTAATTTGGCAATTTTAATAATGCTTTAACACAAGAAATTTTAAAAATTTAAAAATTAAAAACATAAAGGGTGCAGAGAATGCAGGGTGCTAAGGCTATTGTCGAATCTCTTAAAAGAGAGGGTGTTGAGGTCATATTTGGCATTCCAGGCGGTGCCTCTATACCGTTTTATGATGCTCTCTATGATTCCGACATAAGAACAATTCTAACAAGACACGAACAAGGAGCAGCACATGCTGCAGACGGCTACGCAAGAGCAAGTGGTAGAGTTGGTGTCTGCACAGCTACAAGTGGTCCGGGAGCTACAAACCTGACAACAGGAATAGCAACCGCCTATATGGATTCGAGCCCCATAGTCGCTTTAACCGGGCAGGTGGCTACGAGCTTCATAGGCAAGGATGCATTTCAGGAGACCGATATAATCGGCATTACAATGCCGATAACAAAGCACAACTTCCAGTTGAGGAGTGTTGAGGAAATACCAAAAATTTTTAAGATGGCTTTTAAAATAGCAAGCACAGGAAGACCCGGACCTGTGCTCATAGATATGCCAAAAGATGTTCAGGAAAAAGAAGCAGAAGTAGAATTTCCAGACAACGTTGAAATACCGGGATACAAGCCAAGGCTCAAGGGAAATGCAAGGCAAATAAAGAAAGCTGCGGAAATGCTTGTTAATGCTGAGAGACCTATTATACTTGCTGGCGGAGGTGTAATAATATCTAATGCTCATGAAGAGCTCCTTAAAATTGCTGAAATGCTTTTAGCACCTGTCGCAACCACGCTAATGGGAAAAGGAGCCTTTCCAGAAACGCATCCGCTCGCACTCGGCTGTATAGGAATGCACGGAAGGAAGGCAGCTAACTACGCTATAACGGACAGCGACTTGATACTTGCCGTAGGAACGAGATTCAGCGACAGAAGCACTGGTGCACTTCACTGCTTTGCTCCGGAAGCAAAAATAATACATATAGACATTGATCCAGCTGAAATAGGGAAGAACGTTACCGCACATCTTCCAATTGTAGGGGATGCAAAGCTCGTTCTTAGAGATTTAATAAAATATCTGCAGGCTTACCAGCTAAAGAAGAACACAAGATGGTATGAAAAGGTTCAAGAGTATAAAAAAGAGTTTAATCCAAAAATGGATTATGACGACGTTCCCCTAAAACCGCCGAGAATAATAAAGGACATTATGGATACGATAAGCTACGATGATATAGTAACCACAGAGGTTGGTCAATGCCAAATGTGGGCAGCCCACTATCTGTCGAGGACAAAACCAAGGACGTTTATAACCTCAGGCGGCTTGGGAACTATGGGATTCGGCTTTCCAGCGGCAATAGGAGCTAAGGTTGCCAGACCTGAGGTAAACGTAGTTGACATTGCCGGAGACGGAAGCTTCTTGATGAATATTCAAGAGCTTGCAACATGCTCAGAGAACAACATAAAAGTTATCGTTGCAGTTCTCAACAACAGATACTTGGGTATGGTCAGGCAGTGGCAAGAGCTATTCTACAACAAGAGATACTCTTCAGTATATCTTGGAGAGAAGACTGATTTTGTTAAAATAGCCGAAGGGTTTGGTGTTGAAGGTATAAGGGTTGAAAAACCAAGTGAAATAAAAGAAGCTGTAAAGGAAGCTTTAAAAAATGAAGTTACCACAGTAATAGACTTTATAGTTGAGCCAGAGTGCAACATATTCCCGATGGTTCCTCCGGGCAAATGCTTAAAAGATATTATAGAGTAGGTGTGTTAAAATGGTAAAGGAGGATATGCAACACATATTGGTGGCACTTGTTGAAGACAAGCCCGGTGTAATGCAGAGGATATCTGGACTGTTCAGAAGGAGAAATTTTAATATAGACTCAATAACCGTTGGAAGGAGCGAAAAAGAGGGAATATCAAGAATGACTCTTGTTGTTAAGGGTGATGAGAAAATTGTTGAGCAGGTTGTTAAGCAGCTTAACAAGCTCATAGAGGTTATAAAGGTCAGCAGAGTTGATGAAAGAGAAAGTGTCGTTAGAGAGCTTGCTCTTGTAAAGATATCAACGAAAACCGATAAAGAAAGGGCAGAGATAGTGCAGTTTACAAATATCTTCAGAGGTGGTATAGTTGACGTTAGCAGAGATTCGCTGATCGTGGAGATTACAGGTTCAAGCAGCAAGATAGATGCATTTATAGACCTCGTTAAGAGTTATGGAATAATAGAGCTTGCAAGAACCGGGCTAACAGCCATGGTTAGAGGAAGTAAAAAATGAGGAGGTTGCCGTCAATAGAAAGGAAAATCTCAGAAATAGAAGAGGATGACGTTAGAGTGAGAGTATTGGGGTTTATTATAGATAAAGATATCGAAAATCAGGTTATCGTTGTTGATGATGGAACTGGCAGAGCAATTGTCTTCGTTGATGAAGAAGTTCTAAAAAGACTTGAAGAAGGACAGCTTGTTAGGGTAATAGGAAAAGTTAAAAAGGGAGAAACGATAGAAATATTTGCTGAGGTGGTGCAGGACTTCAGCAAGCTCGACCTAAATCTATACGAGCAAGTTAGATATATGTGTGAGAAAATGAGGTAATGAATGGGGTGAGCAAGATGTTTAGAGCTATAATGCCAGAGCCCAAAATTATGAGAAATACGTTTGCTGCAATCTCCAATTTAATAGATGAAGCCAATTTAAAGGCAAAAGAAGACGGTCTATACTTAAGGGCGATGGATCCCGCTCATGTAGCACTCGTTGATATGGAAATGAGGAAGGAAATATTTGAGGAATATGAGATTGATGAAGAAAAGACTTTCGGAATAGATCTCGATAGACTAATGACTGTTCTTAAACGAGCAAAAAGCGATGATAGAATAATTCTTGAGCATAAAGAAGAGGTTCTGAGAATTACAATCGAAAACTCTGCGAAGAGAAGCTTCGATCTTCCTTTAATAGATGTAAGCGAGGAGGAAATAAGAATTCCAGAGCTCGACTATCCATGCGTTATTGAAATAGATCCAGATGCTTTTGAAGCCGGTATAAAGGATGCAGAAACTGTAAGCGATCACGTTACACTTAAGGCAAGCGAAGACGGATTCTTTATTGTCGCAAAAGGAGATTTGGGCAACGTTGAAGTTCAGATAAGAAAGGAGCAGACCCTAACCTTTGATATAAACGAGTCTGCAAGAAGCATGTTCTCAATAGAATACTTGAAAGATATACTAAAGGCAAGCAAAATTGCTGACAGTATAAAGGTATACCTTGGCAACGATATTCCAGTTAAGCTTGAGTTTTTAGCACCGGGAATTAAGCTTACTTTCCTCTTAGCCCCAAGAATAGAGAGCGAATGAGACACCTAATTTTCAATCCCTTCAGCGAAGAAGCTTGGCTTATAGTTAGGAGATATAGGAACATTCCACCAAGAGCCTTTGATTTAGCACTGAGCAAGGTAGTTGAGAGAAAAAGCAGAATTCCAAGCGATATACTTGGGGATATAGAGGCAGATATATTATCTTTTTATGTTTTGCTATATTCCGTGGCTAAATTTGGTAAAAGCTCTGCAGAAGCAAGAAAAGTAAAGGAGCTTATAAAAGACATTCTAAAGGAAAGAATACTGAGCGAGGTCTTTGGGAAGAAAAAAAGCATAGGAAAAACGATAGGAAGAGATGAATTTTTTATAAAGGAAATAATAAAAGAAACATTTAATGTTTACGAAGTTGAGTATAGAAGAGAATTCCATGCATACGTTGACAATCCAAAAGACTACATAGCAATAGAATTCAGGGAATTTCTCGATATACTGGATAGAATAGACATGACAAACCTCGAACTTGTGAAAGGCTACGTTTTAATGAAGCTTGGTGAGTTTCTTGACATATACGGGATAGAGAATATCATTGATGCCTATCTTAAAAAAATAGAAAAAAAGATGGACGAAATATTGGAAAAAGCTAAGGATATAGAATTTAATAGAAAATTTGAAAAAGTATTCGAAGCTATCTCAAAAACAATAAAGAGAGAATATAAAGCAAAAATAAAAATAAAGGGCGGGAAGCTTGATGTAAAAAGGTTTCCTCCTTGTGTTAAAATTGCAATGCAAGGTGTAGGCTCTGGCTACAGAAACTATGCTGTAACAGTTCTCCTAACATCCTTTCTCTCCAAGGCTCGGCTGGGAGACAAAAAAGAGCTTAGTGAAAGTGATGTAGAAATTTTAAAAAACGAAATTTTGCCAATAATTTATGAAGCTGCTGAAAGATGCTCCCCACCTCTTTTCGAGGATCAACCGCATGAAAAAAAGAACATACACTACCACTTAGGCTTCGGTTTAAGCGAGGATATAAAGCTTGAGGATTTTGGTAAAAGCAAGTGGTATATGACTCCAAATTGCGAAAAAATTAAAAGAGAAGCTCCTAAGTTATGCAAGCCAGATGATTTCTGTGAAAAAGTAAAGAATCCGCTAAGCTACTATTATAAGAAAATTAGGGAATGAGCATTATCTGAGGTTTTTTTGTTATTCTATGCTTTTCAACAATTACATCTATACCATAAACTGCTCTTATGTTTTCCTCTGTTATAACGTCCTCTGGCTTTCCGTCTGCAAATATTCTACCGTTTTTCAGCAGAATTATTCTATCGCTGTATAGAGAGGCTAAGTTTATGTTGTGCATGCTTGCTAAAACAAGCATGCCGTTGTTAGCAAGGTTTCTGAGGATCCTCATTATATTGATGCCATAATTTATATCAAGATTTGAAGTCGGTTCATCAAGCAGAATAACTTCAGCTTCTTGAGCTAAAGCTTTCGCTATTACAACTCTCTGTCTTTCTCCAGAACTCATCTCTGAGATTTTCCTATCTTTAAGATAGAGAGTGTCTGTTGTTCTCATTGCATCAAAAACAGCCCTATAATCTCTCTCCCTTATAGGCTTGAACATTGATGTATGCGGATATCTTCCCATAAGAACGATTTCCAATGCTGTAAATTCGGTATCATGAGGGAAATCTTGAGGAACTACTGAAATAATTTTTGAAATTTCTTTTCTTGAAAGACTCCTTATATCCTCTTCAAATACCCTGATTCTCCCAAAAAACTTTATAATACCAGCTACAGCTTTCAGAAGAGTTGTTTTTCCCGAACCATTTGGACCAAGTATTGATATTAAAGAACCTTTTTTAGCACTGAAACTTAATTCTTTAAGCACTCTTAATGCATTGTAAAACACCTCGATATTCTCAACCCTTAGCTCAGCCATATTTCCTCCCCTTCACCAAGAGGTATAGGAAGAAGGGAACGCCGAAAAACGTTGTTACTATTCCTATTGGCATCTCCGCTGGTTCTACAATAGTTCTTGAAAATATATCAGCCAAAGATAGAAGTATAGCACCCAGCAGTGCAGAAGCTGGAAGAAGATAGAAGAAGTTCTGTCCAACGATAAATCTCGCTATATGCGGTGTTATAAGACCAACGAATCCTATTATTCCACAGAGAGAAACAGAAACGCTTGTTGATAGTGTTGTTAAAGCTAAAACTATTTTCCTTATCTTATCTACATCAACGCCCGTTGTTTTTGCATGTTCATCACCGAGGGTCATTATATTTAACTCTCTTGAAAAGATGTATGTAGCTACGAATATTGGGAGTAAAAGGAGGCTTATCTTGGCATTGCTCCAATCTGCAGACGACAGAGTCCCCATCAACGTAAAAATAATTACTGTGGCTTCTTTTGAATTTAAATAAAGAATAAAAGATGTAACAGCAGATAAAAGCAGTGATATTGATATTCCAGCGAGAAGAAGGGTGTTTGTTTCTCCATCCTTAGCTACTGCATATACTACTGCAAGCGTTGCAATTGCAAAAAGAAATGATGATAATATAAAGAAATCCTTAAAGTATAAGAAGGAAACTGTTGCACCAAGTGCTGCTCCAGAGGCTACACCAAGGATATACGGCTCTGCCATAGGATTTCTGAAGATTCCTTGAAAAACAGCACCAGCACTCGCTAAGGATAATCCAACCAAGCATGCAAGCATAGCCCTTGGAACCCTTATTTCATCAACAATTATATCGTATTTTTCCCCGTTATCCATAAATATGTAAAAAACCACATCCCTTAAAGGTATTTTAACAGGTCCTATCATAACTTCAAGAATAAACATAAAAAATGATAAAAAAACTAAAAATATAAAAATTTTATATCTCATCTTCTATCCTCTTCCTCAGTTCTTCTTCAACGTTCACAAAGATGATCTTCGGTTTATGCTCTCTGAGGAAATCTAAGACAACTTCAATTTTGCTCTTGCTGACATATATTACTGGAACTTTAAGCATGCTTGAAAGAACTGCCGCCTCTAAGCTTGAATTGTATCCAGATAAAATGACCTCCCTTGGTTTTAATCTTTTTGCAATTTCTATACTCGTCTCCACTCTTGTATCCCCCCATATTCTCTCTACTTCAGCATATCTCTCAAGTTCAAGCTCAACATCCTTACTTATAGCTTCTTCACCGCCTATAATAATGATTTTTCTTGGTTTTAATCTCTCAACAGCTTTTAAAATTGCTTCCGGAACACTGTCCGTCTTTGTAAATAATATTGGTATATTTTTATTCCTTGCGAGAGCCAGAGATGCATAGCTGTCAACTTCCAAGTCTCCTCTTGCTATTATAACTTCTTTTGCAAAGAAGAACCTTGATAAAGCTACCTCTGCCGAATATTCATATAAATCCTTGTTTATCTTGTATCCACGCTTTTTTACACCCTCTATTTTAGGATATCTGTTTGATAGAAGCAGAGGAACCGCTAATCCCTTATCTTCAACCTCATACACTGCTCTGTATTTAATCGTCTTTATTATGTCTTCTTTTACATCATCAAACGTCTGAAAATCTTTCTTGAATATTTTTTCCCTTGAAACAGCGTAGTATGTAGCACCTCCTCCGCCTCCTCCAGTGCTTGTGCTGCTCTGCGGCAGTGGCTTTAGATTTTCCTTTACGATCTCATAGAAAAACTCCAACCCCTCTACAATCCTCGGTCCCGGTCTTTCGACGATGTTTGAATCTGGAACTACATAGAGCTTGTTGTTTTTAACCGCTCTGAGATTTGAGAGCACACTGTCGTTTCTTATCTGACTGCATACAGTAGAACCGTAGCCCCCCATTCCGGAGCATACTATTACGTCTGGATCCCTCTCTATAAGGGTTTCCTTGTTCATTATAAACCACCCGTTTCCATCACTAGCAATATTTATTCCGCCAGCAAGTTCTATTAGGTCGTTGGCATACGTTCCCCTTCCGCACGTCCAAAGCTGTGGATACCATACGACGTAGAATATCTTTGGCTTCTGCCTGCTATCAAGCTTCCTCGAAAAGCTTTTTACCTTTTCAATTCTTTCGCTCAAATTAGCCACAAGTTTCTCAGCATCTTCTTTTTTATTTCCTATTTTTCCTATTTTAATAATATTTTCGAGTATTTCATCAAGAGTTTCTGACTTTATCGCAAATACTGTTATATTTAGCTTTCTAAGGTCTTCTATAAAGGTTATTGGATTTATCTGAGCTGCTATCACCAAGTCTGGCGTAAGGTTAAATATTTTTTCTCTATCCACATCTCCAAGTGTGTAGGGTCCGCTTAATCGCACAAGACTCATGTTTTCTATCTCTGGAGGATAATCTGAATATTGATCAACCGCAACGAGATTGCTGCACATGTTTACTGCACAGATGATCTCCGTAATGCTTGGGGCTAAAGATACTATTTTTCTCGGTTCTCTGTAAAATCTTACTGTTGTGTTTGTTGCATCTGTAAGCTCCAGATATACTCTTATACTGAAGTTTATGGAGTAGTTTGAGTTCAATCCTACTGCGGTGTATTCTATATTATAGGATCCATATTTTTCTGGAGAAAAGATGATGGAGCTCTTGTTAACTATATCCGTGCCGTTTATGCTCCACTTTTCATAGAGCATTGTTCCGCTCCTGTTAACATACAGAAGAGCTGATGTGCCAAGCTTCATTTCAAAGCTCGTTGAATTGTCTTTGGTGATGTTGTTTCCATAGCTTTTTATTTTTAGAGGTTCGTAGACAAATACGTGCCAAGAAACGTTTCCAAGGCTTGTAACTGCTTTTATTGTATAAACTGCTGTTTCATTGAACTTTATGCTCAAATTGCTCTTCGAGACGTTAGCCTGCGACTTAACCAAGTTTTCATCTACGAACCATGATACGTTCATGCTTTCGTTAGAATATACGCTGAAAACCACGGTGTTGTTCACTTCAACACTTATGTTTGTCGAGCTATCGTTCGTAATGCTGTTCTCCCAGCTAAGTCCATAAGCGGAGGAAATAATCGTAATCAGAACAACAAATAACATCCTCGGCACAAGCATGCGATCACCCCAACAGAAGTTGACTGAACGATATATATATAAATCTAACCAAATGGTTCACTAATGTAAACCTTTTAGTTTACAAACAACGTAAAGTTTATATAACATTTTGTAATCAATACTATACATGAACGTTAAAGTGTGTAGAGGGGTTCTTGGTGGAATCCTCGGTGCTGTATATGCGATATCAATACTCTACGGAAATTTTCTTATACCCATAATTGCCACTGTGTTTGCGATTTTTGTTTTAAAGAAATGTGAAGAGAGCTCAAAAGAGATTGAAATAGATGAAAGAATTGTGATGATAAGCGAGAAAGCTTCGAGGAAATCTCTCGAAATATTTGCAATATCTGGTGCTGTTTTAGGGGTAGTTCTCTTAGCCGTTGGAAGTAAGGTGGTTGGATATACATTGTTATACTCCATCTCAGCCCTCATGGTAATATACATAGCCTTCTACGAATACTACAGAAGAAAATACGGTGGTTGAAATGAAGAACAAACTCAAAGTTTACAGAGCAATGCACAACATGACCCAAGAAGAGCTCGCTAAAAAACTCGGTGTTACGAGGCAAACGATAATAGCTATAGAAAAGGGGAAGTATGATCCATCTCTAAGGTTGGCGTTTAAAATAGCCAGATTATTCAACGTAAAGATTGAAGATATTTTTATCTATGATGAGAATGAGAAATAATTGTGTTTCAATCCTTTATTTTTTCTAAAATTATTGCTGGTCTTATTCTTGTAATCCCTTCTATTTTCCCTATTTTCTCTGAAATTATTCTTGAGAGCTCTTTTCCATCTTTAGCCCATATTTCAGCGAGAATCATGTGATCTCCCGTAGCTGTAGCCACCATTTTTGTCTCTTCAAGCTCTGCAATTTTTTTGGCAACCTCCAAAAATTTTTCCGGAACGGTATCAATACCAACGATAGCTGTTGTGTTGTATCCAAGCTTCGGTGGATCAACGAGGATAGTATATTTTCTTATTATTTTTTTGTTTTCAAGCAATTTAACCCTTTTTCTTACAGAGGTTTCACTTATTTTAAGTTTCTTAGCAATATCCGTATATGGTGTTCTTGCGTTTTCCATCAGTATTTCAATAATTTTTCTAT
>JALTZZ010000118.1 GCA_027051165.1 archaeon
TCTTTGCCTTTTTAATTTTTCTGGCATCAGCTCTGGATAATACTTTAATTTCGCCGCTTTCTCTGTCCACTATGCAGGTGAACCTCGACAAACCTCTACGTTTCTCCACGACCTCGAGTAACCTTGGGTCTACTATGTATCTGTAGCCGCCTCTAAACTTAAATCCAACTGGAGCTAACATCTCTCTGCGAACCAAGCCAATCTTTTCAAGCCTGTTTATTATCTTTGTTACTGTTGATCTGTCTATACCAGTTATCTCTGATATCCTTTTGTGTGTTGTATACTCGTGTTCACTGAGATACCTAATTACCTTTGCCACGTTCTCTGTTATTATAATGGTATGCTGGTGATTGTTGACTAACCTCTCATCACCTTTCTCTTCACCTACCTTCATGCCTATCTTTGTAGCTTATAAATTCATTTCCTTACAGCTGTGAGGATACAAATGCACAAAGTTGTTCATAGTAAGATTACCATAGATTGTTTTATAAAGGGAGTTTTTTGGGAATAGACATGAAAGCTGCTATTAAAGAGCTAAAAAAGGAGATAGAAGAGATAAAAAATTATTTATCTAAGCTTATAGAAATTTCTCTAAAAGAAATAGAAGAAGTTGAACCCGAGGAAGAGGAAAAGAAGATATTTTCAGGAGAGATAAAGGAAGAGGATTATTTGGATTGGGACTCTGTGAAAAATGAGATATAAAAATAAAATCTTAATTCATAAAAATGCTCTAAAGATTAGAAGGCTCCTTATAATAAATTTTGTCAAATCCAACATTTACAACGTTATAACCTAAGCTTTAAATATGGGAAAAGTAATTCAGATTGAGGTTCCTGAGAGCATAGCAACTTTGCTTGAGAAAGATGAGCTACTTAAGAAAATGATAGAAGAGAAGATTATAATAGATGTTAAGGAATATCTGCTGGAAATAATGGTTCTTGACACTCTTGCGAAAGATTCTGAATTAACAGAAGAAGATATTTTAGAAGTGGATAGGAAAATTAAGGGAAGTTTATGGAAGAAATACAGAAAGAAATTAGAGTTGTAATTGATACAAACAAAATAATTGCAAGCTTACTTAAGCATGGAAAAGTTAGAAGGTTAATTCTTTATCCGAGAGTAAAGTTATATACAGTCAAAGATTCCTATAACGAGATAAACAAGCATAAAAGCTATTTGCTAAGAAAAATAGATGAAAAAAGTTTCAATACAATATTAAATTCTATAAAAAGTAGAATAAATGAGGTTGATGTTGAAGACAAATATCTGCTCATAGCTCATAAAATCTCAAAAAAATTTGATGAGGATGATACCCCATTCATCGCTTTAGCTCTAAAACTTAACATTCCCATTTGGACAAATGATAAAGAAATGATAAAATTTGGGTTAAAAACAGAGAAATATTATGTTTTAGATACAGAAGCCTTAGAAGATTTGATTAAAGGTAAAAATCTTGAAGAAATTAAGGAATATTTAAAGAAGAAGTATTTTTAGTGTTATTTAAAATGTGTTTCACAATATTTTTCAAAATTTTAAAATGTGTTGAGAGTTAAGATATCAGAAAATTTATTATTGCTTGAAGCAGATATTGTACTATGGCTCTGGTTAGGAAAAAAGTCAAAGGTAAAGAATATCTCTACGAGGTTAGTTATGTTCGTGAAGGTGGCAAACTTAAGCAGAAGTGGAAGCTTATAGGGAAGGTTACTAATAGTATTAGTAACTCCAGTCCTGATGCAGAAAGCCTTCTAAGCCGTAGGTTGCGGGTTCAAATCCCGCCGAGCCCGCCTTTTTGTTTTCAAAATGAGCTTCTTTTTTTAAGGGTTACTAATACAGTTTGCTCTGTTGCAAGTTTTATATATGCACTAATTAGCGAGAGGACAACATGAAGACGAAGAGGTCTTAAAATTATAAGATATTCGTAAAAGTATTACTTGAGCATAAGAACAAGAGGTTCTATGAAGAGCTTTTTAAAGAGGAAAGCAACGTTTTAGCATACGATTCTACCGGAATTAGAGTGGACAACAGGAGTTCCTACTACGAAGCGGGATTGGAAAAAAGAGAAAGCACTGGTATGTTCATATCATGATACAAGCAACATTTTAGTGATCTCTCAGAGAATCAGTATAAGCACAAGCTCAGATTTCTCAGCTGATGTGAAAAACGAAAAACACACAGTCGCAGATTCTGGCTTCGATTGCTTGGTAACGAGAGCTTCGCAGTTTTAAAACCCAAAAAACGCCAGCTGCTCTATCTTAAACTCTTCCTCGTCAATGTGAAAAATAGAGTTAAATCCCGCTTACGTAAGTTTTGCTAATCGCCACTTGCTGCAACATCTATCTATTTTACTTATTTGT
>JALTZZ010000119.1 GCA_027051165.1 archaeon
GTTTCTCCTATTGAAGAAAAATATAACAGTATTGCCGTAAATTCTGCAAAAGCGGCATTCTACACAAAAAATTTATCAAAAATTGATGTTAAGTTTGGAAGATTATCGGATATTTTTGTTTAATTTTTGCTTCATTGAAAGTTTAAATTATATGATGTTATTTCATTGATCATTGACAAATTTTTATAGAGATAATCGAAGCACTTGAAAGAGATGAGGAGCTCAGGAAAAGACTTACAAAGCTCATAGTTTCGGAGATCGTTTTGGATCCTGAGCTCAAGCTTTTTCTCGTTGAAAAAAGCCTTGAAACCCTTGCAACGAAAAACGATATCAAAGATTTGAGAAATGAGATTAAGGATGCGGAAAACAGATTAAGAAACGAAATAAAAAATACAGAAGAAGGGCTCAGAAAGGAAATTAAAGATGTGGAAAACAGATTAGGAAATGAGATTAAAAGCAACGTCAAAGATCTGAGAAATGAAATAAAAAATACTGAAGAAAAAATTAAAAATGAAATAAAAGAAGTGGAGAACAGATTAAGAAAAGAGATTAAAGATATGGAAAATAAATTAAGAAACGAAATCAAAGACATAGAAAACAGATTAAGAAACGAAATAAAAAATACTGAGGAAAGGCTCAAGAGCTATGCAGATGCGAGGTTCGATGTTTTGAACAATAGGATAGATGATATGAACAAAAGTATGAACAAGAGAATGGACGATTTAAACAAAAGGATAGATAATCTCTTCAAGGTTGTTTCGGCAACGCTTATCGCTATAGTTGTTGGAATCGTTAGCTTGTTTGCTTCGAAGCTCTTCATTTAATGTGCACCAGAGCATTTAATTTTTTAGGACGGTAATATTCTTAGGTTGCAGATGTTTGTTGTTGATGTTAAAAGATAATCCTGAACCATGTCAGGTGTTAGCATGCAAAGGCTCGTAATGAAGTTCGGCGGAACATCTGTAGCAGATGGAGAAAGAATAAAAAACGTTGCGAAGATCGTAGAAAGGTTTAGAGCAAAAGAGACCGTTGTAGTTGTTTCCGCCCTTGCAAACGTAACCGATTCTTTACTTAATTTTGCTAAAAAAGTTAAAACTCATGTAGAAGAGGAAGAAATAAAGAGTTTTGTGGATGAACTTAAGGAGAGGCATAGGTATGCATGCGAAATTGCTGTAAATGAAGAATTCAGAAGCCCAATACTGCTCGAAATAGAAAAGCTATGCAACGACCTTGAAAAGGTGCTTACGGGGATAAGCTACATCGGAGAGCTTACAAAGAGAAGCTTAGACTACGTTCTGAGCTTTGGAGAGCGTTTAAGTGCACCTATTCTAAGCGGAGCTTTAAAAAGCATAGGAATAGACTCTATATGGCTAAGTGGAGGTGAAGCTGGAATAGTTACAGACAGCAACTTTGGAAGAGCCAACGTTATATGGGAGAAAACTGAAAAACTCGTTAGAGAGAAGCTTCTACCGCTTCTTAAGGATAAAGTTCCTGTGGTAACGGGATTTATAGCTGTGGATGAAAGAGGAAGGATAACAACCTTGGGTAGGGGGGGAAGCGACTATACGGCAAGCATCATAGGTGCATGCATAGATGCGGATGAAATTTGGATGTTCAAAGAAACAGAGGGCATAATGACATGCGATCCAAGGATTGTGAAGAATGCTAAGCCTATAGAGGTTCTCAGCTATATAGAGGCTATGGAGCTCGCATACTTTGGAGCTAAGGTTCTGCATCCTAAAACGATAGAGCCCGCTATAGCCAAGAACATTCCAGTTAGGGTAAAGAACACATTTAATCCAAATTCAAAGGGAACTTTAATAGTTAGCGAGACGAAGAAAACTAACGGCGTTGTTAAAGCTATAAGCGTAATGAAGAATGTTTCTTTAATAAACATATCTGGAGCTGGGATGATAAGCGAAGTTGGCGTAGCCTCACGTGTATTTAATGCGCTTGCAAGTGCAAATGTAAACGTTTTAATGATATCCCAAGGTTCAAGTGAGGCTAACATATCTATCGTTGTAAGCAGAGAAGATGCGGATAAAGCTGTTGATTCTCTTAAAAAGGAATTTAAAGATGAGAAGATTGTAAAAACTATTGAATGCAACAACAACGTTGCTATAATTGCTGTAGTTGGTGCCGGCATGCGGGGAACTAAGGGTGTTGCTGCAAGGGTGTTCAGAGCAGTAGCCGATGCTGGTGTAAACGTCTTGATGATAGCTCAGGGTTCAAGCGAAGTAAATATATCTTTTGTCGTTTTAGAGGAAGATGCAGATAAAGCTGTTATCGCGCTGCATGATGAATTTCTATCTTGATGTTATTGTTTTTCTTTTTCTTTATGAAGTATATGTTAATAAAATGCAAAATATGCAATGAAGAAAAGCTTATATCAAAATATATAGGTGCATGCTCGGATTGTATAAGAAATAAGCCTGATGAAGCTCTTAAAATTGTTGAGAAAGTTCATATTGAGAGCAGGAAAGCCTTTAACCTTCCTCTAAAGAAGAAAGGAAAAAAAGGTATAAAATGCGGGATATGCGTTCATGAATGTGTAATTCCAGAAGGAGAGTATGGTTTCTGCGGTGTAAGAAAAAACGAAAACGGAAAGCTTGTGAGCTATGAAGGAATTCTTGAATACTACTACGATCCCCTGCCAACGAACTGCGTTGCTGAGAGCTGGTGTGCCGCCACCGGAGCTGGGTATCCAAGGTATTCCTATAATGCTGGTGTTGAATATGGATATAAAAATTTAGCAGTTTTTTATGGAGCATGCAGTTATAACTGTCTCTTTTGTCAAAATTGGACGTTTAAAGAGTTAACTATAAGAAAAAAGCCGAGATATTCCCCAGAAGAGCTTGCAAGCAAGGTTGACGATAAAACCGCCTGTATATGCTATTTTGGTGGTGATCCATCTGTTCAGATCGTTCATGCAATAAAGACGAGTGAAATAGCCTTAGAAAGAAATAAAGGGAGGATTCTAAGAATATGCTTTGAGAGCAACGGAACTATGAATAAAAACCTGCTTAAAAGAGCTGCTGAACTTAGCTATGAAAGCGGCGGAACAATAAAATTTGATTTGAAGGCTTTTGATGAAAATCTACACTATGCTTTGACATACACAACAAACAGAAGAACTTTTGAGAACTTTGAATTTCTTGCAGAGAACTTTTGGAGAAAAAATCCACCATCTATAGTTGCAAGCACGCTTTTAGTCCCGGGATATGTTGATGAAAAAGAGGTGGAAGCAATTGCTAAGTTTATATCATCGCTAAACGATGAAATACCCTATGCACTGCTCGCATTTTATCCGCACTTTTACATGAGAGACCTTCCAACAACGTCAAAAGAACATGCATATAGATGTTATAAAGTTGCAAAAAAGTATTTAAAAAATGTTAGATTGGGAAATATACATCTACTTTCATGAGAGCACAGCAGCACGCAAGTGCCTGATAATTTCCCAACTGTTCAACAGTTAACTACATATAACACATAACATAAGATTTTTATACCAATTGCAACACATACTAAGTGGGTAGGAATGCAGAACCACAAAGCCGAGGGGATGTGATAGAAATGGTAGGAAGGGGTGTTTATGTAATATTACTGTTAATAGGGCTCAGTGTTATAGCCGCATGTCAAGGAGGTGAGCAGTTAAAGAAGCAGTTGGAGCAGAAGGAAAAGGAGATTCAGGAGCTTAAAGCACAGATAGATCAGCTAAAAGCACAGCTTGAAGAAGCTAAAAAGAAAGTCGCAGCTGCACCAAAAACAGAAGTAAAGGCTGCAAAGCTTGTGTGTGCAGACTGCCACAAGGAGGTTTCAAAGTTCCACAATGTAAAGACCATTATGAAGATAGATGAAGCCAAAAATATAACACCACCGAGAATATGCACAACGTGCCATGGAGAAGTAAAGAAGGTTCACACGATTCACGAAAAGAAGCTTAAGAGCGGAGAGATGAAGTGCGAAACATGCCATTTAGCTGCTGAGGGAACGTTCAAGATTCCACAGCCAAGACCACAGGATACTCTTGTATGTGAGCTCTGCCACTACGATGGTAAGTATATAGATATACACAAGGGTAAGTGTGAACGCTGCCACTATGGAGGAATCTCCGGAATCCATAAGAATGTGTTAGAAAAAAGAACAAAAGAGCTCTTAGCTCTGGCAGAGGTTGAGTCTTCGTAAATTTTTTATTTTTTATATTATTTTTTTTCCGAAGATTGTTCTTGTTTCCTTTATCCCTTCTATGGAAAGTATTTTATCAATCACAACATCTATAGCTTTTTCTGTTTCTACGTTTAATTTTATTAGAATATCAAATTTTCCAGTTATTATGTAAAGCGATTCTACCTCATTTATCCTTTTTAGTTTTGATACAATTTCTTTTACTTTACCAACCTCACTCTTTGCTATAACGAACACATCCATCATAAACACCCCCTAATATAAAAATTTTTCAAAACACATTTATAAATTTTCTGCTTATTTTAAATCCAAAGTTTTTCAAAACAAATTCTTTAACCTTCTCAGCTATTTCAATTGCTTTGGGAACATCATCTTCGGCATGTTTGTAAAATTTTGGATATCTGATACTTCTGTTAGATGCTCTATTCTCGATTTCTTAAGTTCTTCAAATTTCTTGTCAATCTTTGTGTATAGATTTAACAATTCTTTTATGTTGTGCGTTTTTCTAACCATTTCCAGATAAAAAGCTTCTCTCCTTTTCCATTCAAGCTTTTCCTTCGTAACAATCAATATATCTCAGCCGGAATCTTTATATAATCTTCCCCTTGCACAAAAGTTAAAGAGAATTATTTTGTCAATGTTGTATTTTTTGGCAGTATCAAGCTTTTCTTCTATGAAAAATACTGGTTTTCTTAACGTTTAAAACTTATCGAAGATTTAATAATGTTAAAAATTAAGTAGGGAATATGAGTAAAGTTTTCCAAATCCAGATACCGGAATGGATGAATTAAAAAGAAGTGGAAAAAGCTATAGAGGTTTATCTTGAAATGAAACTATCAGATAATGTATTAAGAGAAGAATATTTGAAGCTTGTCAATATATCAGAGGAAGAAATTATTGAATTCGATTATGACGATGAGATAAAAACAATAGAAAGACTTAGGAAGAAAGCAAAAAAGAGATGCCAGTATTAGATACAAATGTTTTAATAGAAAGGATAAAGAATAATGAAGAAATTTCTGAAAACACTACAGAAATAAATGTTTTGGAATATCCACCTATTTTGAAGTATCCAAAATTTTATGGCAAGATTTATTTTCTCAGAAGAGTTGATATAAACTTGGCTTTAAAGCTCCAAGTAGAAAGGCATCTATTTGAAATTCCAATAGGATTAAAAAGCTTTAAAACGTTAGAAAATCAAATAAGAATATGAGTAAAGTTATACAAATAGAGGTTCCAGAAGAAGTGGTGGAAGTTTTAGAGAAAAATCCAAAATTAAAGGAAGCTATAACCAAGGAGATAATAAATAAGGTATCCTATGAGAAAATAGTAAAAGGAGAGATTTCAAAGGATTTGCTCAACCTACTTGTCGGAGAAAAAGACGTTATATTGGAAGATGAAGAAGAAGTTCTAAAAGAACTCAGAAAAAAGGCTAAGAAAAGAATAAAATGATTATTGATACAAATATTGCGATTGAAAGATTTAAAGCCACAGTAATTACAGCAATAGAATTTCCTTTAAACTATGGTAAATTCTACGGAACGGTATATACAATAAAACCTGAGGATCAAGTTTTAGCTATTAAAATTCAGCGAAAATTGAGAATAATAGGAAAACCCAAATCTGTTCCTGATATTTTAATCGCATCCATCTGCATAAACAGAAACAAAGAGCTTGTTACCAAAGATAAAGATTTCCTTGATATTGCCAAAATCTCAAAGCTCAAGGTTAAAATAATCTAAATTTAATTTTTAAACCTTTTGCTCATGTGGTATTTTGTAGTTCTTTTTTAAAGATTTTTATTACCTTTATGTGGTGAGGGGTTTGTTGAGAAATCAAGATTTTGACACAAACATACACATAGATATTATGCCAGCTTGCAGAGCAGCAAGCTGGCGAGACAAAGATTTTAACTCTCATATAGACCTTTAAGTTATAGGCGACGGGGAAATCCTTTTCAGCATGTTCTTGATCTTTTTCCTCTTTAAGGCGCTAAATACACCTTCGTCAACGCCTCTCTGCCTGTATTTCTTTTCATCGAAGGGGTAGAGTCTCTTGGGATAAGAAGTCTTTTTATAAGGGATAATGGGATTGAAACCCCTTCTCCGCAAAAATGTTCTAAGCATTTTGCACTCATAAGCATTATCTGCCAAAAAATCGCTTTCAAAGCCGTTAAGATCATCAACGGTTTTGCTTCGTGATTTCCTGAAATATCTACTCCTTACGATAGACAAATGTTTGGAGCAGGGGACTATTACATGAAGCTTCTTTCTGTTCTTTCTCGAGCAATTAACTTCTGTTGCGTCTGCTACGAAAAAATTCAGTCCCATTAATCTTGCTGTAAAGAAGTTTAATCGCTTTCTTCAGCCAATCCTCGGGGATCATCTTAAAATATGTGATCAAGCTCGTAGCCAAGCTCTCTCGCCATGTATTCCCGCTCTCTAAACGTCATGTTTAGTCCTCTTATCACAATAAGCAATGCCTCGGCATCCTTTGGAGATGCTTTTAGCTTCCTTCCTCTCTTCTTCTGCTCAAATGGATCTCCAAGCTCCTCCGCTATCCCTTTCGCTTCTTCAAATACCTTGCGAAAGTTATTTATCCCACTAAGTCTATCATATACTTGCCAGTAGCTGGGCATAGGCATATATGGGTCTTCTCTGCCCGTAGATGCTTCTGTTTGTTCATGGTTGTTCAATCTTTAGAATTTCTCAACAAACCCAGATTGAAGTTTCTTTGAAATTATCAGAAAGAGAAATAAAAATAGCGATGGCTTACAACTTTATAGGGAAGGGAAGCTAACGTTAAAGCAGGCTTTGGATTTAGCGGATTTATGCATAGAGGATTTTATGAGGGTTTTAAGCGAGAAAAGAATAAGCATAATATGATGCTTCTCCCCTAATAATTTTAAAGAAGTCCAACGCTATATTTATATTAGAGAAGCTATTTAAAAAAGTTTTAGTGCCTAAAAGTGTTAAAGAAGAGTTATTTAAGAAGGAAGTTGTGCATACTTCCAGCTATTTGTACAAGAGCGTAATCTTCTTGTTGAATTTAGCTAATAGCTATATCCCCAAACAATCACGCATAAATTTGATATTGTTAACAAACTTCTCGTTTTTGCATGAAGGAAATTTTAACAATAGGATTTATACTCGTATTCATAGGGATAATACTGATAATTGTAGGGATGCTTGCATATATAGGAAAATCCGTTAAGAGCGAGAAAGCTGAAGTAAAGGGAGGCGGAGTTATACTTATAGGACCGATTCCGATAGTCTTTGGAACAGATGTTGAGAGCGTTAAGTGGGTAATCCTTCTTACCATAGCTCTAATACTTCTTGTATTCTTTTTGTTTTACAGAGGTGGTTAAATGGATATAAGAGAAATAGAAGAGAAGTGGGTGAAGAAGTGGGAGGAAGCTAAAATATTTGAAGCTGATGTTGATGATAGACCAAAAATTTTTGTTACATTTCCATTTCCTTATATGAATGGACCTCTGCACATAGGGCATGCATTCACATCTACGAGGGTAGATATCTATGCAAGGTTTAAGAGAATGCAAGGGTTCAACGTTCTTTTTCCATGGGCTTGGCACTTAACCGGTGAACCCATAGCTGGTGCAGCAAAAAGGCTTGCTGAAGGCGATGTTGAGCAGATAAGGATATTTAAAGAGATAGATGAAGTCCCGGAGGAAGAGCTTAAAAAGTTCACGGATCCCGTTTATATGGCTAACTACTATATTAAAGAGTCGAGAGAGGTTGTAAAGAAGCTCTGCCACAGCATAGACTGGCGTAGAGAATTTACAACAACGGATCTACATAAACCTTTCAGCAAGTTTATTGAATGGCAGTATTTAACGCTTAGAGAGCTCGGATACGTAAGAAAGGGAACGCATCCAGTAGTTTGGTGTCCTCACTGCAAGAGTCCAACTGGAGATCACGACAGACTTAAAGGGGAGGGGGTAAGTCCCACGGAGTTTATTCTTCTTAAATTTAAAGTAAACAATGCATATCTCGTTTCAGCAACCTTAAGACCAGAAACGATATTTGGAGTTACAAATATATGGCTTAAACCAGATACAAAATACGTAAAGGCTAAGGTGGATGGTGAAAATTGGATCTTAAGCAAAGAAGCTTTCGAAAAACTTAAAGAACAAAAGGATAACGTAGAATTTATTGAAGAGATAGATTCCAACAGCTTGTTTGGTAGAAATGCTGTAAGCATGCTTGATAAAAGGGAAGTTCCCATACTTCCAGCCACATTTGTAGATACGGCTATAGCTACCGGCGTAGTAATGAGCGTTCCTTCGCATGCTCCCTATGATTACGCAGCCTTAAAAGACCTTAAAAAAGCCACTGATGATTATCTTAAGAAATACAACATAAGTAGAGAAATTATCGAGAATATAAAGCCGATATCCCTTATAAAGCTCAGCGGCTACGGTGAGCACCCAGCAATAGAAATTGTGGAGAAGATGAAAATAGAGGATCAGAACGATGAGAGACTTGAGGAAGCAACAGAAATTATTTACAGAGAAGAATTTTATAAAGGTATCTTAAAGGAGAATACTGGAAAATATGCCGGTAAAAAGGTTAATGAGGTAAAAAAGGAGCTTATATCTGATTTTATCTCCCTCGGAATCGCTGACAAGTTTTACGACCTTACAGAAGAAGTTGTTTGCAGATGCAAGACAAGGTGCATAGTTAAGGTTCTTAAAGATCAGTGGTTCCTTAAATACAGCGATAAGAACTGGAAAGAGAAGGTAAAAAAAGCACTAAAGAAGATAAAAATACTGCCAGAGGAGGCAAGAAGAGATTTTGAAAATGTTGTTGATTGGCTCGAAGACAAGGCATGTGCAAGAAAAACTGGGCTTGGAACTCCTCTGCCTTGGGATAAGGAATGGAAAGTTGAGACTTTGAGCGACAGCACCGTTTACATGGCTTTTTATACAATATCCAAGGTTATATATGAAAAGAACGTAAAACCAGAGACACTGACAAAGGAAGTTTTTGACTACGTATTCTATGGAAAAGGAGACAAAGACGAAATAGCAAAAAGAAACAGCATAGATAAAGAAGTTCTTGATGAAATGAGAAAGGAATTTGAATACTGGTATCCAGTTGATCTCAGAGTCTCCGCAAAAGAGCTCATACCTAATCACCTAACTTTCTATATATTTCATCATGTTGCACTATTTGAGGACAAAATCCCAAGAATAATCGGTGTAAACGGAATGATAAACATTGAAGGAGAGAAGATGAGTAAATCTAAAGGAAATTTCATAACAATAAAAAAAGCCTTGAAACTTTACGGCGCAAGCACGCTTAGGGCAAGTCTTATGTATTTAGCTGAAGGACTTAAAGATCCGGATTTTAGACACAAGTTTGCTGAGGGCATGAAAAATAATCTGCTGTCCTTCTATGATCAGATTTTGAATGTAATAAATCTTGAAGATTACAGAAAGGAGAGAAAGCTTATTGATGATTGGCTTCTAAGCGTTATGCAGAGGCATATAGAGAGTACCATAGAAAACCTTGAAGAGCTTAACACGAGAAGTGCTTTTCAGAGTGCATTCTTTGACATGTGGCAGAGCTTCAAGTGGTATATAAGGAGGGACAAGATAAACAAAGAAGTTGCACTTGAATTTATAGACAACTGGTTGAGACTTTTAGCACCGTATATACCAGCTCTCTGTGAAGAGCTCTGGGAGAAGCTTGGAAAAGAAGGATTCATCTCTCTTGCAAAGTATCCAGAGCCAAACGAAAATCTTATAAGAAAGGATTTAGAGCTTGGGGAAGAAACTATTGCAACAATAATCGAAGATATAGAAAATATAATAAAGTTTAAAAATATAAAGCCGAAAAAAATAGCTATCTACGTTGCGGAAGAGTGGAAGTGGAACGCTTATATGAAGGTTGCTGAAAAGCTTAAAAAGAAGGAGAAGATAAACATCGGTGATATAGTAAAGGACTTTGAAAATAAAAAAGAGGTTGCATCATACCTTCAAACACTTCTAAAGTCTCTTGATAAAGTAAGAACTGACATAGTTTATGTAGATGAGCTTAGAATATTCAAAGAAGCAAAAAATTTCTTGGAAAAAGAGTTCAATTGTGAGTTTGTTATTTACAGAAGCGATGAAGCGGAATACGATCCAATGGGAAAGGCAAGGCTTTCATCACCACTTAAGCCAGCTATATACATAGAATAGCTTTTTTATTTTTTATTTTGCTCTGTTGTAAGTTTAGATAAGAAGGATAAAAAAGTAACAAATAAGTAAAAAAGATAGACGTTGTATCAAGCAGCGATTAGCAAGAGCTCGATAAAGATTTTCTTAGGTGAGCGGGGTTTAACTCTATCACCGAATCTTCTTTTAATTACGGAGAAGACGTTTTCGCAGAGCCATCTTTTTTCACATTGACGAGGGGGAATTTAAGATATTTAACTCCCCTGCAAAAGACATCATACAAGCGAAGAGACATGCTCATATAATTGCGAGCTAAGCTATACATAATATTTTACAATAAAAGGACATTTAATTATTAATTATCAAAAAACGGTTAAGATATTTTTATAAATTGCCGACAAAATGGTAAATCTTTCTTAAACAGTTGCTGAAATTAACTTTAAAATTTTAAGATTAAATTATTCTTTTTAATTTCTCAGTAAAACTGTAGAATTTTTGCGCATTTTTCGACAATATAATTTTAACCCTCTTGCAGAGTCAAGACACAGCAAGGGCTTGAAGCTTTTCCTTTTTATTAAATCCCATAGATATGCCTAATAAAAGCTTAGCATAGCTGTGAACTTTGCAACAGAACGTTTAGAATA
>JALTZZ010000120.1 GCA_027051165.1 archaeon
TAATTTTATCCATGACTATGGCCTTTGAGAAAAGATTTGATAGAAATGAGGAAAAAGAAATAATTAAATTCTGGGAGGAAAATGCGGTGTTTAAATTTCAAAAGCAAAGCGATAAGCCTGTTTTCGTAATAAATACCCCTCCACCTTATCCGAGTGGAGAATTTCACATGGGAAACATTCTTAACTGGTGCTACATAGATTTTATTGCACGTTACAAAAGATTGAAAGGCTTTAACGTTCTCTTTCCTCAGGGCTGGGATGTTCACGGCTTGCCTACAGAGGTTAAGGTCGAGCAGGCTACAGGGAAAAAATGTTCAGAAGTCGAAAGAAAAGAGTGGATAAAGCTTTGCGAGGCGTGGACCGAGAAACACATAAAAGCAATGAAAGAGGCGATGAAAAATTTTGGTTTTTCCATAGACTGGAGTACTGAATACAGAACTTCTGATCCTGCCTATATAAAGGCTGTCCAGCTTTCGTTTCTAAAGCTAAGAGAGAAGGGGCTAATATACCGAGGAAAACATCCGATAAACTGGTGCCCTCGCTGCGAGACAGCTATAGCAGATGCGGAAGTAGAGTACATTAAAAGAAAAACCAAACTCAACTTCATAAAATTTCCTCTTGCAGGAGAAGGAGAAATTGTTATAGCAACTACACGTCCGGAGCTTTTACATGCCTGCGTGGCGATAGCAGTTAATCCAGAAGATGAAAGATATAAGGAAATTATTGGAAGATACGCTGTTGTACCTTTGTTTAATCAAGAGGTAGAGATAATAACAAGCGAAGAGGTTGATCCAGAATTCGGAACAGGAATAGTTATGATATGTACTTTTGGTGATAAGCAAGACGTGGAATGGGTTTTCAAGCACGGATTACCGATAATAGAGAGTATAACAGAAGATGGTAAGCTGAAAAATGCTGCCAGCTTTTCTGGTTTGCGCGTTGAAGAAGCAAGAGAAAAAATCATAGAAAAGCTTAAAGAAAAAGGCTATCTTTTGGAGCAAAAGGAAATTGAGCAAAATGTTGGAGTATGCTGGCGTTGTAAAACACCAATAGAAATTCTCCACAAAGAACAATGGTTTGTTGCTGCCACTAAGCTTAGAAAAGAAGTAATCAGAGAGACAAAAAAAGTTAAGTGGATACCAGAACATTATGCCTTACGCCAAATTAATTGGGCAGAAAGCATGACATGGGATTGGGTTATAAGCAGACAAAAGGTTTACGGCACTCCTATTCCTGTTTGGTATTGTAAAAACTGCGGAAATATAATTTTTGCAAAAGAAGAGCAATTGCCAGTGGATCCTGTTTATGATTCTCCTCCAATAGAAAAATGCGAAAAATGCGGAGGCAAGGAGTTTAAGGGAGAAAGCGATACAATGGATACCTGGATGGATTCTTCTATAACTATAGCTTTTCATGCAGGTTGGCCAGAAAACTTTGATGAAAGACTTTTCCCCGCGGATTTGCAACCTAACGGAGCTGATATAATAAGAACATGGGACTATTATCTTATGCTTCGTCACTTAATGCTTTTCGGAAAGGCCCCCTATAAGACTGTGCTGATTAACGGCTTGGTTTTAGGTGAAGATGGTAGAAAGATGAGCAAAAGTTTGGGGAATTTCGTAACAGCAAGAGAGGTTTATGAAAAGTATCCTGTAGATGCTATCCGCTATTGGGCAGCAGCAGGTGGTGCTGTTGGAAGCGATGTTCCTTTTTCATGGAAAGAAGTTGAACATGGTGCGAGGCTTATAACAAAGTTCTGGAACATTTCAAGGTTTCTTGCCATGAATATTAAAGAATCAAAGCCTACAAAGCCAGAAAAGCTTAGCGCGATAGATAAATGGATTCTCTCGAAACTACAAGAAGTTATAAGAGATGTTACATTAGCTATGGAGGATTACAAATTCAATCGTGCGATAATTACACTTGAAAAGTTTTTGTGGAATGAGCTTGCTGACAACTATTTGGAAATGATAAAACACAGAATTTACAATAACGATGAAACCGTAAAATACGTTCTTTACAAAGTTTTAAAGGATTTATGCATTATGCTTTCTCCTTTCATACCATTTGTAACAGAAGCCGTTTATAGAAGGATTTTCTCCGAGTTCGAAGGAGTCGTTTCTGTTACTCTTGAAAATTGGCCAAGCTTCGAGGAGAAGCTTTTTGATGCGCGTGCCTTAAAAATTGGAGAGCTTTGCAAAAAAATAATCTCTGCTACTCGCCAGTGGAAGTCCAAAAACAAGCTTTCTTTAAAAGAAGAGCTTGCGAGGCTCGTTATATCTTGTGATAACGAGACAAGAGAAATGATAAAGGAAGTTGAAGATACTATAAAAG
>JALTZZ010000121.1 GCA_027051165.1 archaeon
TGTCAGGAAAAGAATATGAGACCTATGCATTCTACGTTGAATACAAGGATGGATATAGAAAATTTGAGGTTTACTACTACAATGATGAAACAGGAAGAATATGGGGATTCGATGTAAAGACCCCGAATAACAGCGTTGAAGAGCTTAAAGATGCCTTGAAGATTGTAGAAAAAGCGGTGAAGCTTCCTTAATTCTTTTTTGTTTTTTATTTACAACTTGAAATTAGCTACATGTTTCTAAAGAGTTTTTCTTTTAGTTCACTTATGAACTCTTTATTAGCTATTTTAACACTAAGCTCTCTTCGACAGTTTCTCAATCCTCTTATACAGCACAAATAACCAGCCACAGAAAGCCAGTTCCAACTTCCTGTGACAGCAAATTTGTCATCGCATATAAGAGCTTTTTCGTGAGTTCCAGGATCCACTTTTATTAGATTATTTTTTAATTTTTTCTTTAATTCGTTTAAAATTCTTTTGTCATTTTCTATATCGTCTTCTTCAGACTTATTTCTTGAATAATAATAAAGAACTTTTACATTTACACCTCTTTTTAGCAAATTATCGATTTCTTTTACCAATCTTTCAGCTCCATATCCTCTAATCCAAGGACTGACAACAATCAGCTCTTTTTCAGCAAATTTTAGTGCCTTCTCGAAAACCTCAACATGCATGCAGTCAGTAATTATTTCTGTTTTATCATATTTTTTTAAATACTCCTCTATATTGAAATATTCATCGCTATTATCGGCTTCGATAATGACACCTTTATCCTCGATCTCTCTAACAAGCGTCTCAAGATATCTGCCAGCATTTTTTAGCGCAAAGATATTTCCAACAAGTATAAAAAGATTTTTTGCTCTTGAAACAGCAACATTTAATAAATTGGGTTTTTCATTTATAAATCTTGATTGTGAAGAATCTCTTATTACCGAAGAGAATATTATCACTTCTTTCTCTTTACCTTGAAAAGCGTGAACCGTTCCACATGTTATGGGTATTTTTTTGTTTTCTCCGTCTCTAAATCTTGCCCTTAGCAAAGAGTTGATATAGGCAACCTGCCTTCTATAAGGTGCGATAATACCAATATCCTCTTCTTTAAATCCGCACATGAGCAATCTGTCTATAATTTCTATAATTACTTCTGCTTCAGATTTATTTTTATAACGATCATAACGGTAATCATGGTCCACAACATGATACGCTATTAATCTTATGTTATTGAATTTTTCCTTAATAATTTTGTTAATTTCATTATCTGGATTTTCTTCCGTTTTTATTTTTAAATCTCTATATTTAGCTATCTTTCTAAAAAGCTCAGCAATTATTTTGTGACATCTTCTGTGCTCATTTAATATTATGCCTCCACCAATGTCATCATAAAAGCTTTCACGGCATCCAGCAACTCTATGATAAACGGTAGCTCTCGTTGGAGAATAAATTTCAAAATCTTCCTCATTTAAGCCATTATTAACAAAACTTTCTTTTTTATATCTATTTTCCAAATATTTATTATTTTTTAAAACTACGACAGGCTCCAACTGTAGAGGATCACCAAGTGCCACTACTTTGTTGCTTCTGAAAATGAGAGGATATGCCTGATGACACGGTGTCATTGCACACTCATCTATTATTGAAAGATCGATGATGCCTTCCTCAACGAAGGGTATCATATTCCTAACAGAGTGAAGCGTTGATGCAATGACTGGAAATACCAGCGAAATATTGCGAAAAAGATCAGATTCACGCAACCTTCTTTTATATGTATTTAGGTCATCATTGTCTTCTTTACCTCTCTCCACAAGCTTTCGTAGATATCCCCGATAAATCTCCAGCGATCTTACAACATTATCTTTCATATACTTTGCATGTTCCCATAAAAACTGCAAAGAAAGGTCAAACAACTCTAAATTTTTCTCATGATATTTTTTGTGGTATTCGTAAAGATTTTTTTCAAGACATCCAATAATTTCTTCTAAAGATTTAAGAATATTCTTAATTTTTTCTTTTTTATAGACGTATTTTGCCTTATATTCTTGAAGATTTCTTCTATTCCTAACGAGCCAATTATATTTTTCTTTTTTCTCCTTTATATCATCCAATTTTTTCTGTATATTAACAACATCCGATTTTGACTTCGGAAGACTTAAATTAAATTTTTCAACAATAATATCACCATATCGCTCATGAAACTCTCTCAATATTTCACGTATTTGCCTGTTTCTGAAAAATTTAAAAATTCTATTTATTAATCGTTTTTCAACATCTTCTATATC
>JALTZZ010000122.1 GCA_027051165.1 archaeon
CGCTTATAGGCGAGAGCCTTGCTTTAAGGATAAATGAAATTATTTCCTTCATGTATCTTTCATTTTTCTTAACTTTGTTCCAATCATTTTTCAACCAGTCGAGATATGTTTTCATTGTTTTAAGCGAGATTCTCCCTTTGGTAAATTTATCTATAATTGCCAGCGGAAATCCTCCTGTCTCGAGATAGCTCATAAAAAGAGAGAAAATTGTTTTCGAAAACAAGCTGTTCGCCTTCATAACATTTTCAGCTTCTTCCACAAAGCCGGTTTTTTTAAGTTTTAAGGACGAAAATTTTTCGACATATTCTGCGAAGTCCATGGGATAAAAAAATATATCCCTTCCGTTTCCTCTTCTTCCGGGAAATCTTTCCTTTTCTTTGAGGAGTTCCATGCTAACAGAGCCTGTAACTATTAATACATCGTTTTTGAAAATTTTTCTATCTATTCTTGATTTTACAGCTCTATACCACTCTTCGACCCATGTTATTTCGTCCAGAATGATAATGGATTTTTTTATTCCCCATTCTCTTCTTGCTGAAATATATACATCAAGAATTTCTCCGAGTTCTCTATAATCAGCAAGCTCGTCGCAGGAAAAATAAAAAATTGACTTTGGGTTAGCGCCTTTTTCCAGTTGTTTGTGAATGAATATTTTCAGCAAAGTAGTTTTCCCTATCTGTCTCGGCCCTACGAGAAAGTGCAGAGCAAATGGCTTAAGCGTAAGAGAATTAATTATCCTTGGTGTCCATTTGATTTCCTTACTTTTCCATTCTTCATACTCTTCGTCTTCTTCATTTCTCCACCATGGATTCTGCTCTTCATATTTGCAATATTATTGCAAATATATTTATAAATTGTTTACAGTCTTATTAAAATCCATAAAAAACTATTACAGCGTAATGCTTTTTTTGCTCTTGCAAATGGTTTGCATGCAAAAGCCCTTAAACACTCTCTAAAATCGCAGAACAGGAACAATACTCGTTAATTTTTATTCTTCAACATCTCTTATTCCTTGCGGTGTTATGGCAAAAATCGCTTCTCCCTCTGGAAGGTAAGGAGAATCTATAACTCTTGCTATTCTTGTGTTTCCTTTCGCCTTTCTTACATAGACGCGATGCGTTGAAAAATGTCCTAAAACGTGCCCGCCAACAGGAGCTGTGGGATCACCGAAAAGCACATCTGGGCGAGCCATGACTTGGTTTGTTATGTATACAGCTAAGTTAAAAACATCCGCAAGTCTCTGCAAAGCATGTAAATGCCTGTTAAGCTTTTGCTGCCTCTCTGCAAGTTCTCCACGCCCTGTATACTCTGCACGGAAGTGAGAAGTAACAGAATCTATTATCAAAAGCTTTATGTTTTTTTCTTTTATAATCTCTGCTGCCTTTTCTACAAGAAGCATTTGGTGGTCAGAATTGTAAGCACGAGCATAAATTATGTTCTCAAGAGCCTTTCTTGGATCTAAACCAACAGCTTCAGCGAGTTCTTTTATTCTTTCTGGCCTAAATGTAGATTCGGTATCTATAAATAGGCAAGCTCCTTCTAAACCGCCTTGCTCTGGAGGGAGTTGAACATTAACAGCGAGCTGAAAACCAACCTGCGTTTTTCCGCAACCGAAACCGCCGTGGAATTCTGTTACAGCTTGAGTTTCTATACCACCGCCCAAAAGATTGTCTAAAGCCTTGCTTCCGGTAGTAAGGCGAGAGACATTTTTTCTTCTCTCATAAACATCCGCTGCTGTTTCAAAACCTATGTCGAGAGCATTTCTCGCAGCTTCTATAATTCTGAATGCTGTTTGCTCACCTACTATTTCTGCAAGCTCTTTAACAGAAGCTGTGGCAACGGACATTAAATCAATATATCCAGCACTTCTAAGCTTTTCTATCGTTTTTTCGCCAACCCCTGGCAAATCCTGCAAAGACATTATTTTTTTCTCTTCTCTTTTTGTCATGATTAAATACCGGAAGGGAAAATATTTAAAGGTTGCAGAGCTTTTTAAAAATGTTAAAAACAAATAAATTCATATGGCTTTAATACACTGTAACTTTCATTATTTCTTCATATAGCTCCAAATTTCGAAAAGATTACAAGCTCTAAAGCCAAAAGTATGGAAATGAAAAGAAGAATGTAATAATCAGAGTTTAATGGAATTCTTTCATTCCTTACAACTATATCTTTCATGGCTTTTTTAAAAGCTTCTTCATCTGTAACAAAGAAAAACTTTCCACCTGTCTTATAGGCTGTTTCTTTCAGGCTTTCTTCCTGTTTTTT
>JALTZZ010000123.1 GCA_027051165.1 archaeon
ATACAAAACAATAGATAACAATTTATGCTCCCAGTAATTAATAGTTGATTTTGGTACTCTTACCTTGCATATTTTTCTCGATGAAAAGATTTATATTTGATAAAGAAGAATTCCATCTTTGTAGCATGCTAGAATCACCTCCCTATACTTGTTTTAAACAAGTATAGGGAGGTTTTGTTATTTATTTTTTATTTTTTGGACACGGCCCTTTTCATTACAATCGATCCCCTGAAGGCGGATGAATTCAAAAAATTACTAAATGAAGGTGAACTTCCTACATTCAAGAAGATTTTAAAAAGCTCTTTATTTTGTACAAATGCCTTTTCGAACGCTCCCTATACCAAAGCTTCCTTTCCCGCTATATTAACAGGAACTCATCCTTTTGCATACGGCCCTTATTGATAATCTTAAAAAAAGAGTACTTATTTCAGAGATTTTAAAAAGAGAAGGTTATTTTACATTTGGTATACCGAATAACCCGGGTAGTATCTTCTATTTATGGTTATACCAGGGGATTTGACGTTTTCCTCGTCCATAGATATTTTTAAATCCTGTAAAAAATAAAATTCGGATTTTCCTAAAACAAAGATTTAAGAGAATGTTTAAAATAGCTAAATTTGTGAATACAAAATTTTCGGCGCTCATAAAATTATTGAAGAACAGAATACCCTATACAACATATGAAGAGGTTAATACAATTTTACATTATTATCTTGAAAAACACATAGAGAATAAATTTTTTGCATGGATTCATTACATGGATGCACACATTCCTTATCATCCCCCAAAGAATTTTTGGAAAATTTCTATTTCGAGGTTAGAGATATATAAGTTGAATACCAAGTTAATGAAAAGTGTTAAGAAACCTATATTGAAAAGAGATGAAATAGAAAAGTTAAAAGAATTGTACAGAGCTCAGATAAAACATGTAGATTATGCGGTTGGTTCTTTGATTGAAAAGTTAAAAGAAACGGTATACTTAAAGAAAGTTTCTTAATAATCACTTCCGATCACGGTGACGAATTCTTAGAGCACGGAACAATAGGTCATGCTGGAATTAATTATAAAACCCATATGTATTATGATGAGCTTTTAAGAGTTTCTTTTATTTTCTTTTTTCCTCGGTTTAAAGAAAAAGAAATAGGCTATGAGCTAGATTCCGTATGTATACTGCCGAGTATTTTAGATCTTCTGGGATTAAAATTCGATTTCATATTCGAAGGGAAATCCGTTCTTAAAATAGAAGAGAAAAATCGATTCTTGCAGAGGCTTCGTTGAATAACAAATATATAGGGACGCTTAAAAGAATGAAATTGAATAAAAAAATCGTCGGGTTCCGAAAAGATGGTGTAAAGGTGACTTCCCTTGCAGCCTCAATAAGATATTTTACCCCTTTCTGCGGAACTACTCTGCCTACAAACAAAATGCAAGGCTCTTTTTGGCAAGTTTGAATTTCTTACAATCTACGCCAAGCACGAAAACTTCTGATTTTTCTTTCGGAGCACCGAGTTTTATCCCAAGATTTTTGCTGTATTCGTTTAGAAAAAGAATTTTATCGTAGAGTAATCTCATCTGCAATTTTTCAAAAAAGCTTCTGATCTTGCCTCTGATAAAAAATTTCTCATCTCTCTCTACGCATTTCTGTACACCCCATTACGGAGATTACCGAAGGTTTGCGCAAAATCTTGGCAACTATACAGGAAGCTATAGAAGTGTCGAATGTGAAATTATGAATTATATCGCAATTTTTCGCGAGTTTTAACAAAGTTAGGATTGCCAAAATATTGGCTAAATACCACCTTGGAAAACGCTTTCTTACTGTTTTTATTCCCTCATAGTTAGTGATGTTTTTGTCTCCACAGCAAAACACCACAACTTCATAGCCATGGTTCTGGAGCGTTTTTGCAATATTATATACTATAATTTGTGTTCCGCCACGAACTTCTGGAGGAAATAAATCGCATGTTATCAAAACTTTCATTCGCTCACCTCCTCAGCAACTATCCATATACCTATCATTAATTTTTAATCCAACTTCTTTTTGAAGAAATAGAAAGCCCATAAAAAAGATAAAAACCTTTAGACTCTATTATTTTAAAATTACATGAAATTAAAAGTTTTTCTAGTTCAGATACAAAATTTTTCCAAAACTTAAGTCCTGTATCTGTTTCAGTATCATGTGGACAAACTGCAAGGGTAAGCATAAAGTTAAATCCTTCTTATAACATAAAATAATATTTATTATAGAACTA
>JALTZZ010000124.1 GCA_027051165.1 archaeon
TAATTAAATGTCCTTTTATTGAAAAATATTATGTATAGCTTAGCTCGCAATTATATGAGCATGTCTCTTCGCTTGTATGAGGTCTTTTGCAAAGGGGTTAATAGTTTTTTGTATGAAACTTCTTCGAGAACATTGGTTGAAGTAAACAAAACAAATTTTGACAATTTTCTTAGCAAATCTGTTCTATTTGTGACAATGATGTGATAAAAAATTGAGGAATCAATGAAGCAACTTTCCCTCATGATAAATCTCTTCCACAAACCTTTCATCTACTTTGGACTTGGAAATTTCTTTTAATAATTTTTCTACTTCTTTAATATCCTCTTCGGATATGATTTCTTTTTCGAAATACTCCTCTATAAACTGTTTTATTTCCTTTTCATCCACCCAATCCTTGGCTATGTCTAAAAAGTCTTTATCTTTGGTTATTAGTTCTTCGTTTCTGTTTATACAAATCGATGCAATTAATAGATCGGAAAGGGATTTTGGTTTACCAATTAATCTTAGACGCCTTTGCAGTTCTATAGATAGCAAAACATCTGTTCTTTCAATAATGAGAACTTTTCCATGAAATTTCTTGTAGTCCATGATTGGAGGATATTCGGCAATCGTAACCTCAGTGACGTTTTCCTTTATATCCTCGTTTTTCTTAACTTTTTCAATTACCAAGTTCGTATTTATTACAGCCATTTTACTCTCTTTTTTTCCTTTTCTCTCATCTTTTTGAGATTTTCCAACTCCTTGTCAAGATCGAAATCAACATTCTTAGTTTCTGGGAATTTTAGCGTAAAGTATAAGTTATATATTCTGATATCAACATAATCTCTTCCTATTACTTCTCGTAGTTTTTCTATCAACATCTCTTTCAGTTTATTCGCAAGTTTTTCATCCACCCAATCAGGAACTTCAATCTGAATTATTTTTCCCATATCTCTATTTTATTTTATAACGTTTTAAAGATTTCTATATTTTGTTTTTTGCGGAAAGCTACTAAATAAAATGTTTTTATTCTCTTCATCAACTTTTATTACTAATCTGAAATTGCAACAGAATTATCTGAAAAACATTTTTAAATTTTTTGTCTTTATTTTAAGAATCCTTTAATGAAACTTCACTGGGGTGTGTGCCAGAAGAATAGCAATTTAACCAATCGTTGCTCAAACCCGTGACGTTATTATACAAATAAACACCATTAAGAACAACTCTACAAACCTGAGAATTAACATCAATATCCGAATCTGACACGTATTCAAGCGTTATATCGTTGCCACTTAGCTCTCTCATTCTGTAATGATATATGTTTGGCATATAATCTTCCAAAATGTTTTTCGAATCGTTCTTTTTGAACTTCATCGCATACAAATAGCAGTTTATATCCTTTTCGTTGAAAGGTCCGACTTTGCTTTCATCCTTAATCAAAATTGCTCTATGAATCAACAAAACGTAAGTTTTTATCCCTAAGCTCTCACTATACGTTTCGTAAATCTTCCTTGCAATAAATGCTTGGTAGTAAATCCTCTTCCAATCCTCATTACTTTTGTCGCATTTTCCAAGATTGGCTTCCAAACTCTCGTATATACTTTCCCTAAACCACTCCTTAAGCTTTTTGCACATTCCTTTAGTTTCGTTCTCCAAATCAACAACCTCGCAATCGCATAAGCTTAATATCCTTTTCTCAACATCCAATATCGCGGGATTCACTTTATTCTCTAAAGCTGTATAGGTTAAGAAACCAGAAACAACCCCTGTCAAACCTTTAATTATAAACCCACTCCACCCGCTCTTACCCCAAACCTTAGATATTTTACCTCCAACTTTCTCTCCTACTGCCGCTCCTACTCCAATAGACGTTACAGCTTTAAACGGAGTTGATCCAGTTATGCTAGATATAAAAGCTGGAAATGAAGACAAAACGTAAGCTGTCTTACAATTCCACCTTCCTTCTTGATACGTTGCCAACCAGAATTTGTAAAGAATTAGTTATGAAAATCATTAGTGCAAATAACATAACAATCATTTTAACCAAAGTCTCAGAAACAACGGATTTCATCCTATCAAATACTTAAACGTGACATACATTATTAACATTGCCAGAACAATTACCACAACCGCTACAATTAGATTTTTCAGCTCTTCGCTCATTTTATCGTTTGATTGAATTCCTGTATCGTTTGATTCGTTTGATTGAACACCGGCTTAAGACTTTTCACCAAAAGCGTGAAAGGATCTATTCCCAATCCCTTCACAACAAACCCTATTATCATTATCACAATTATTACTACAATTAACTTGACCAAAATGCTTGAAATAGCAGTTCTCATGGCGTGCAATCCTTTCCTAAAATACCTCTACAGCCAGAATTGTTATAAGCATTACAAGCTTTCATTGCTAATAAGCTTTCACAGTAGCTTTTCCTTTCTTCAAGCATCGCTTGACTACTTTGATTCGCTGTATTATTAGCAAAATCAAAAATCTTCGGTAAAGTATGTCCCGAAGTTTTGTACAGAATTGTAATAACAATTGCCAAAGTTACGAGAGCCAAATATTTCTCGGAGTATGTTCAATATGCATATTATGTCGGAACTCCAATCAGCCCCTTACAAAGGAGCTAAACTATTTGCTCGCTACTAAAATTGTTAATTTTGAGAAAATTAAAATGCTAAGAGACATGATAGAGCTTGTAACAACGTTTATGATAATCGCACTCGCAGAGCTTGGAGACAAAACTCAGCTTATAGCTTTAAGCTTGGCTGCAAAATATAATTACAAAAACGTTTTATTAGGAATTTCTTCTGCAAGTTTTATTTTAATGCTTATTGCTGTTTTGTTTGGTAAATTTCTTTCAAATATCTGTGGAATTCAAGTTTTATCAGCACTTCTCTTTATACTTTTTGGCGTGATAATGCTTTTGCATAAAGAAAGTGAAGAAGAAGGAAATATTGATAAATTTTTAAAAAAGAAAATAAATCCGGTAATCATTGCATTTTTAATATTTTTTGCTGCTGAGTTTGGAGATAAAACCCAGATAGCAACTTTCAGTCTTGCTACGCAGCTAAACTCTTTTTTTCAAGTTTGGCTTGGTTCAAGCTTGGCGATGATATCTGTAAGTTCCGTAGCAATATTCTTTGGAGATAAACTAAGAAAGATTGTTGGAGATAAAATAAAGATTGTTTCCGGAATTATTTTCATAGCTGTGGGTATTGTTATGTTAGCGAGATATTTCTTAGCGAGCTACTGCTCAATTTTATAACTGTTAAGATTCTGTGCTAATGCTATGCAGACGATCGCAATTATTGGAGGCACCGGCATATATGACCCAAAGGTCTTTAAAGAGGAGGAAAGAATAAGCGTTGAAACACCATACGGCACCGTTGAAAATGTCTTTATAGGAAGATTTAAAGATAAAAGGCTCATTTTTCTTCCAAGGCATGGTGTTGAGCATAGCGTGCCTCCGCATAGAGTTAACTACAGAGCCAACATATATGCACTAAAAAAGCTTGGAGTAACGAGGATCATTGCCACAAATTCTGTTGGTGGTATAAATCGCATGCTTAAGCCAAGAGATATAGTTATTCCTCACGATTTTATAGACTTCAGCGGCAGGCACTCGACTTTCTACGACAACGAGGTCGTTCACATAGACGTTACACAACCCTACTGTCCAGAGGTTAGGGAAGCCCTTATAAGGGCAAGCAGAGAAATTGTGGATAGGGTTTTTGAAAAGGGCGTGTATGCATGCACCAATGGACCGAGATTTGAGACTCCAAGCGAAATAAAGATGATGAGAATGCTCGGCTGCGACATCGTTGGAATGACATCGTATCCAGAGGTTGTTTTAGCAAGGGAGCTTGAAATATGCTATGCAAGTATATGCACAGTAACGAACTATGCGGCTGGAATAAGCAAAGAAAAGCTAACAGCTACCGAGGTTGTTGAAATTGTTAGGGAAAACGAAGAGAACTTGAAGAAAATTATAATTAAATCGCTAAAATATATTCCAGAAGAAAGAAAATGTCCGTGTAAAAACGCTTTGGAAGGTGCAAAATTATGATAGATTATAGTTTGGAAGAAGGAGAATTCTTAGTTAAGCTTGCAAGAAAAACTATAGAAGAGTATTTAAAAAGTGGAAAAAAGCCAAAAATTGATGAAAAATCTGTTCCGGAAAAATTAAAGAAGAAAGCCGGTGCGTTCGTAACTCTTGACAAAGTTGGGGAGTCTTTGAGAGAAAAAGAGCTCAGAGGATGCATAGGTTACATTGAACCTATAATGCCCCTCTATAAAACCGTGATGGAAGCTGCCATCTCAGCGGCTACTCAAGACCCTAGATTCGAGCCCGTTAAGCTTGAGGAAATGGATAATATTATAGTCGAGGTTACGATTTTAACGCCGCCTGAGCTTATAAAAGTTAAAAGTCCGAGAGAATACTCTAAGCATATAGAAATTGGAAAACACGGTCTTATTGTTGAATACGGAATCTACAGAGGACTTCTTTTGCCTCAGGTCCCAGTTGAATACGGATGGAGCAAAGAGGAGTTTTTATCGCACACGTGCATGAAGGCTGGCTTGCTCCCGGACTGCTGGCTCAGCGAAAACGTTAAGATATACAGATTCAGCGGAATAGTTTTCAGCGAAGAGAAGCCAAGAGGCAGAGTTGTGAGAAGAGAGCTCATGTCCTGCTGAACTCTATTGTGAACTTCGTTCCCTTATTAACCTCGCTCTCCACGTGTATCCTACATCCATGAAGCTCAAGAATTCTCTTAACGAGGGCTAAACCTAAACCAGTTCCTCCATATCTCCTTCTTGCACTCGGATCAAGCTGAATAAATACCTCAAAGATATCTTTAATTTTATCTTTTGGAATGCCTATACCTGTATCTTCAATTTCTAAAAATATTCTGCTGTCTTTTTCATAAGCTCTTATAAAAACTTTTCCACCTTCCTTATTAAATTTTATTGCATTATCTAATAAATTAAGAACGGCTCTGTAGAATAGGTCCTTATCACATGTTATTTTTAAATCGCCAACATCAACGAAGAATCTTATACCTTTTTGATCCGCAAGCTCTTTTTTCTCCTTTATAGCCTGATATACGAGATCCCCTATATAAACCTCGTTCAGATATAATTTATACTTTCCAGATACTATCTTTGCAACGGAAATCATATCCTCTATGATGTTCAGCAGTCTTATTATGTTCTTCTTTATAGTTCTTGCCATCTCAGCCGATTTTTGGTCGCATTCTTTTATTAAGATGTCTACAACCGCCTTTGCGATGGTAAGAGGAGTTTTGAGCTCATGGCTTACGTTTGCTATAATAGCACTCTTCAAGAAATCAAGCTCCTTCACCTGCTCGTAAGCTTCCTTGAGCTTTTTATATGCTTCTCTTAATTTTTCTTCTTTTTCTTTTAGCTCCCTTACATCTCTTAGCGTTGAGAGAAATATTGTTCCTTTGCTCGTCTTTATTGCGGATGTATTCGCCAATACGGGTATTTTCCTATCTCCGACTACAATCTCGTAGTAAGCAGGCATCAGCTTTTTTCCAGATAAAGCTTCTTTTATTCTTTTTCTTGCCCTATCAACATCTTCTTTCTTGAATATTTTTAAATAATCCATGTTTATTATATCTTTTTTATCAACGCCGAAGAGATCTAAAACTCTTTCATTAACATCAATTATTCTCAGATCCGAATCGTATATAAATGCATAGTCCGGCATTAGTTCAAAGAGCTTTCTGAACATTTCCTCAGATTCCTTAAGCCTTTCCTCAGACCTCTTCTTTTCAACCGCAAACGCTATGTGATTTGCAATCGTTTTTGCAAGCTTTATCTCGTCTTCGCTGAACTCGTGTTTTCTGTTGTAGTATATCATGAACTTTCCAAGAAGCTTTTTTTCGTAAACAAGGGGAATAAAGGCTAAAGCTCTTATACCCTCCTTAAGAACAACCTCTTTTACGTTGCCCAAGCTTTCGTCTCTCTCAACGTCTGGTATGATTATTGGCTCCGGCTTTCTTCCTATCCAAGGGTTGTGCCCCTCAACAGCCCTTCTATATTCAGCCGATAACCCGCTCCACGCCTTAAAACGCATTACTCCATCTTCTATCAGCAGTATAGAAGCTCTGTCCGCTTTTAAAAGATTTTTTATAGCCTCTATTGAAGCTTTATATATCTCATCAATACTCTTAGCTTTGCTCAGCTTTTCGTTCAGCCTATATACGGCGTTGAGCTTTCTTACATGCTTTACAAGCATTTTCTCCAATTTTTTATATTTTGAAACATCCCTAATTATCGTAAGCACAATCGCTCTAAATAGAGGAATGGAGATTATCTCAACAGATAACCTGCTTCCATCGAGCCTTGAAATCTCTCCTTCTAAGATAGCCATTCCTTCCAAATGCTCTTTTACCTTCATTCTTCCTATAAAATCTGAGACGTTCTTTCCAACAACTTCTTCTGCAGAGCTTGCATGTAATAGCTTTAAACAAGCATCGTTTATTGAGATAATTTTTGTATTATCGTGTATCAATACCGCATTTGGCATTCTGCTTATAATTTTCTCCGCAATTTCCTCTTCCACCTCTTTAAGAACAACCGCAAAGCCTCCATTTTGAAAAGTAATAAAATCTTCTATAAATATCATGCCATCTCTTTCTACAAGAGCTCTACGCATACAGCTTCTGCACGGCTTTCTTTTTCTATGAATTATTTCATAACATTTTCCTTCTTTACCGAATATTTCCGAAAATCTTCTGTTTGCATAAACTATACTGTTTTCACGAACTACAGCTGTTGGAGCTGGATATTCATCAACAATTTTTCTAAATATTCCATCATCCATCATTATTGACATGTCACCATAACGTAAATAATATTTAAGCTATCCGGTTAGCGCCTGCATGAGAGCCTTGCCCTTATTTATTGTCTCCTCGTATTCTCTCTCTGGAATAGAGTCCGCAACTATACCAGCACCGGCTTGAATATAAGCTTTTTTTCTTTTTTCATCAAGAATTATTGTTCTTATTGTTATTGCAAGGTCTGCATTTCCGCTATAGCATATATAACCTATTGCCCCGGCGTATATCCCTCTTCTGTTTGGCTCAAGCTCGTCTATGATCTCCATGGCTCTAAGCTTTGGTGCACCGCTCACGGTTCCAGCTGGGAAGCATGCGAGAAGGGCATCTAAGCAGTCCATACCATCTTTAAGTGCTCCTTCTACATTGCTAACAATGTGCTGAACGTGGGAATACTTCTCTATAACCATGAACTCAGTAACCCTTACGCTTCCGAACTCGCTTACTTTGCCTATATCGTTTCTTCCCAGATCAACGAGCATCACGTGCTCAGCTCTCTCTTTTTCGTCGTTCAGAAGCTCCCTTGCAAGCTCCTCATCTTCGACGATGTCTCTGCTCCTCGGTCTTGTTCCAGCGATTGGTCTCGTAACAATCCTCTTGCCTTCTACTCTAACAAGTATCTCCGGACTCGAGCCGATAATCTTTAAATCACCGAAATCAAGAAAATACATATAAGGAGAGGGATTTATTTCCTTGAGCTTTCGGTATATCTCCATGGGATCCCTCTTATACTCGCATTCAAATCTCTGGCTTAAAACGACTTGAAATATATCTCCAGCAAAAATATACTCCTTAGCTCTTTCTACAGCCTTTAAAAAATCTTCTTTTCTGAAATTACTTACAAATTTTATGTTTTCGCGTTTGTGTTCTTTGTTTTTAAATTTATTTTTATTTTCCTTAGCTCTTATGATAATATTTTTGAGATCGTCTATTCTCTTTTTAGCATCCTTATATTTAAGATATAGATTGCCATCAAGCTCTATGTTTGCAATAAGGAATATTTCATCTCTCCAGTGATCAAAAGCTATTACGTCGTTTGCAACTACGAATTCAACATCCGCGTGTCCTAAATCGTCCTCTGCATTGATCTCTATCTCTTCGAAGTATCTTATGAAGTCGTAGCTTATGTATCCTATTAGTCCGCCGAAGAACTTTGGGAGCTCTATAAATTTTTCCTCGTATTTATAATACCTCTTAAAGTATCTTCTTATCTCAGATAAAACATCGTTCAGCTCTACTTTTTTCTTTTTCCCATCTACTTCCATTTCATAATCCTTCAGCCTTATAATACTATCCCCTCTACCTAAAAAAGAATATCTCGCTATTTTTTCTCCAAATATTGCAGATTCAAGAAGAAAACTGTATTTAGAAGACCTTCTTATTTCCTCAAAAACGTCCACCGGCTCAACGTTCAGAGCCTTGGCTTTAAGTATCTCAACCATGGGAACAAGTATTCTTCCATGCCTTTCTGCGATCTCATGTAGCTCCTCTAATGTGAGCATAACTGTTTATTAAATGTTATCAATGTAAAAATTTTTGCAGTAAATGGAATTGCTGAAAAATCACGATTCAAGAGATTAAGGAAAATGGAAGCAAGAAAAACTTAATTCAGCACGTTTTACCAAAACCCGTAAAGAGGTGGCATGAAGACAAAGAGGGAAAAATTTTAGCATGGATTTATAAGATATGCACAAAAGTGTTACCTGAGCATGAGAACAAGACGGGCATGTTCACTCAGCTGATAACAATGTGGTTATATGAGAAAATGTTTAGATATGGATATTTGATAATTGTTCATTGTATTTACAGCTTTCACAGCTTACACATGCATTTTTTTGGATTATTTTTTATGTTCTCTATTTCATCGCTTACAGCAAACGATGGTGCTAAACATGCTTCCAAAAACATCAATACCAAAAGCGCTACACCTAAGGTTTTGCCCTCACCTCCCATCTCAATCACCTCCATATTAATCTAAGAGAATTTCTCCTATTTATTAGTAACGGTCTAAAATTTTTCGAGATCTGTTAAAATTAAATGAGCATTTTGAAAAAGTTATTAATTTTAATAGCACTCACAAATTTTTTAGATCTCCAAATTTTTAAGTTTCTTGTTTAATTAGATAACATCAAGCCTTTTCCAGCTTTTTAACTAATAAAGTTGTTTTTCTTTTTAAACCGATCAGCTAAGAAAAAACGGATTTTTTCATAACACTTTTTTCTCCTTCAAATATTGCTTTATCTTACTTACAAATTCTCTTCCATTCTTGAGAATTTCTTCTGCCTCTCTTTCAGAAATCACAAAGGTGTATTCATAATCGCTTATTTATCTTTTCTCAAAAGCTCTATTTAGCTCTTTTCCCATTTCTCTTGGAAATACTCCAGTCTTAATAAAATGTTCTCCAAAGGCTGAAATTACACCTTTGTGGGAGGAAAAAGAAAGATTTTTTGTGAGCAAAGCAGCCTGTGCGGAGTAGAACATCGCATAGTATGTTCTTGAAACAGAAGATTCATAATCTCCCTCTTTAAGGAGAAGCTCAGCACTTCTCAGATATTTTTCAGCTCTTTCTATCAAACATTTTATTTCTTTCATAGTGGTATACCTTCTTTTCTCACGTTGATCAGCAAGGGGCTTTTGGTCTTTTTATAAACCTCTTCGGAAACTGGATAGACAGAGATTAATATTCCATACTTGAGATTTATATCAGTAATTATATCAATCATTCTATCTATTTCTTCTCCCGGAGAGACTTTTCCTTTGAGAACAACAAGCAAATCTATATCGGAATCCTCAGTAGCATCGCCCCTTGCATAGGAACCATATAATACAATCCTCTCTAATCTATCTCCATATAATTTTTTAATTTCCTTCTTAAACTCCTCAAGAACTTTTTTTATTTCTGTAGCTTTTGCCATTTCCCAATATAGAAATTTTCAACATAGTCTAATTTTACTAAGTTTAGTGTTTTTTATCTTATCTATAGAAATTACCGATTTCTATACAAATAGCTGTAATTATGATTTTTAGTATATTATAAATTTTTGAGTTGCACCTAAAGCTCTATCTATGTTATTCTTCTTATATCCACCTCGAAGCAGGAAATGAAAAACCTTATTATGTCTGAAGTTTTTTAGCATCCCTATAAGCATCGTAAGCGAAGAAAAGGCTTGGAATTATGAAAATTGGATTGTTAAACTCAACAGCAAAGAATTTCCAGAGAGCTATCTGCATAGCTATGAGAATCAATCCGAAAATAGATTTTATATGTCCAAAGCTCCAGACATAAACATAGCCCAATCCCCAAAGCACAAAGTTTAGCAATGCAGCTAACATGGGGCTTTTCCCATACCTCTCCCTTGAGACTATGATTGTCATACAATTTTTCACCTTCTAACCAATTTATTCTGTAAATACCACGCTAAAACGGAGATCTACATGAAAATCCTAACGTATTAAAGACAAGTCTATAACTTCGTAAATGTTTCCGATATCTTACGGCATCAAAAGCAAATATACGAGCAGAAATCCCGGTATTATAAGTAGCTACGTTCTCCATGTTTCTCACCTATTTTTGCGATTAGATTATTTTTAGTTATTTTATTGGGATTCATTTTTCATCACTTCTCTCTTAAAAATTTTATTTCTATATTTATAACCCCCTTGTGAGATGAGTGATGCAAGGGGGTTATTTTTTCTATAAAAACAAAGTTTCCGTGAGAAACTATTCATTCTTATAAAAGGACATTTGCATTAGAAACAAAGCAAA
>JALTZZ010000125.1 GCA_027051165.1 archaeon
AAACTATCCCTAAACTTCTACCTCTTTCTGCTATTTCTATAATTTTTTCCAAAATAGGAGAATTTTCTTTTCCAGATGGAGCATATTTATTAAGTTCATCTATAACAAATATTAGCTTTCTAGGAGGATTAATAGTATTATCCAATTCATCATCAGATATTTTTCCAAATATCTCTTCTCTTAACCCGTAAGGAATATCTCTATATGTGACGTCACCAGCATAAAGTCTATATACTTCATTCATTACATCCCCTACAACGAATGCTTGTTCATGTTCATATAGTCTAGCTATATCAATAACGTATATTTGTCCAGGACGTATAGTTCTAATGTAATGAGCAAGCGAAACTTCAACAGGACTTTTATTATTAACAAATAGTCCAGAAGTGTTTGTTTGAACAAACCTCCTTAATAGTCTTAAAAACTTTCCTACTGTTTGTGGATAATGGTCCCTGTATCTTCTAGATCTATTGTCACTTCCATTTTCATTATGTAAAAGATTTGAAAACACTCTAATTAAATCCTCAAATGAATTAACATTTACTCTACTATTTCTTATTGGAATATATCCTCTTTCTAAATCCATTTCTATATCATGAATTAATGCAGCTAAAGTTTCTCTTGGATCTTCAATATTTACAAATAAATATGATAATTTACCTTTAGTATCGTTTAAATCATAGCTATAGATTTTTACATTTGGTGGTAAATTTGAATAATCATAGTTAGCAAAGCTATTTATTGCATTAGTTCCACGAGGAAGGAAATACTTTACATTCGTAAATGGCTCAGGTTTTATTCCAAGTATATCCCAATCTTTTCTATCTTCATCACTTAAGCTATCCGAAGGTTTATCTATATACAGTAAGTCATCATGTTTAACATTAAAAACAATAATAGCAACATCTTTAGGAAATTTTTCTATTAATACTTTAGATAAAAACATCATATATGATGTTTTTGTAGCTAATCCCGATATACCACTAATATTTAAATGAGCACCTTCAGGTCCTATAAGATACCTAATATCTATAAGAGCTTTTGTCTTCAAACCATTTGATAACTCGATTATACCTGCAGGTACCAATTTATCTTGTTCATTCTGTAAAATTTCAGTCAAGCCTAAAGCTCTTAAAATGTCGTCTTCTTCAGCAAAATATACATTTTCATTATTTGTTACTGGCATATATATTCCACCACTATTTTCTAACACTGCACACTTTGCAATATTTACATTTAATCTCTCTGTATTTAATTTAGCATCAACATTTCCAAAATCAGATGATACAAAATTATCTATGTGAGAAGCACTATCAGTATAATTTTCAATATTCAAAACCAATCCATAAGTTTCTGTCCCATCCCTGTTCTTTACTTTTACAATATCAGTAGGATTCACCTTTACTTCTGGCTTAATCCAAAAATAAAATTCATCAGATGAATTAGCTTGATTTCTAGTAGAAGATGTTTTACCTATAACTTCTTTTTCAGTATTCCTTTGTTCGTTACTCACCTCCTTTAACCCCAGTTTTATAATTCGTTACGTATTAATTATAAGTCCCTTTAACACTTCAAAGGATAAAAACGAAGATTTCAGATATCTTTCGCACATATATATAGGATAAAGCAAAGAATACCACCTATCCTCGTGATAAGGAATTGGGAACCTTTCGTCATATACAAGTTTAGCTATAGCATCCCAGTATATTCCAGTGGAGAATAGCTCATCTTTTTTATCGTAATTTTTAGGAACTACTTCTACTTTCACTATACCTTCTAAAGGAGAGTTCACCTTATTACGGGGACGTATTCTCTGAAACCAAGTTACAACCCATGTATTCTCAATATGAAGTTCAAAAGCATTAGTTCTTTCTCCCTCTTCTAATGAAAATACTTTCTCTATGAGATCATCCCTATTCAAATATTCTTGTAATAAAAGTAATGGCTTTAAAGAAAAAGATTTACTTACTCCTACAACATTACTTAAATCATCACGATGAATACGCGCTTCTTTTAAAGGAGTAAATAAAGAGCCGTCTAATAGAATATATTCATTAGACTTGTTTATATTTTTTATTGTTTCTAAAAGAACTATTTTTTCTATATCAGCCATTAAATCTTTTGCTCTTCTACTTGCTCTGTTTCTTATTTGTATATAATCTTGCTTAAGTTCAGATTCACACGTTCCAATATCTCGCCTATATAAAGGATCTTCAATTTTTATACTTGCTCTTTCAAATCTTTTTTCTATATTGCTTCTCAAAGTATCTGACAGTATACACAAAGGTATTAATAGATATATACTGGAATTAAAAACGTTTAATTTGAGATTTTTATTCTCTCTTTCCAGTGATACTGCTCCTACTTGTGAGATCACTATAGGAAATCGGTTATTCCCTTCTATACCATCTAATATTCTTAAGCTTCTTACTGATCCATCTATAAAATATTTAAAACATAATCCATTTAAATTTACATTATGTGGAATTTTTTTCTTAAAATCTCCTTCTATTTTTTCAACAATACTCACCTTAACACTTCTACTTTCAATATCTTTATATATTTCCTCTTCTTTTAATTGCTCATAATCAGGTATATATTCCTCTTCAGTTTTATCAGCCAATAAAGGCATTAAATTTGCTCCAGTAGATTGCTGGAAGCTTTCTTTTAATTTCATTAAATCTTCCTTATAATCAAGTATATTCATTTTCTATACCTCACATTTAAAATTTAAGCTTTAAAAGAAAATCTATAAAACCAAAACCAATTCCTCCCTAAGCTTTTTAACTACTTCAGGATCGTAGATGTCTATCGCGTAGATTTGTCCATTTTTAAATTCAATTACCATACCCTCCCCCTCTATTGAATAGTCAGGTTTTCCTTTCATACCTTTCCGAACTATTAACATTGTCCCCGTTTCAGGATATTCCCTAATCTCAAAGTCTTCTAAAGGAACTTTCAATAACAATTCCATCTTCCGCCTCTTATTCTTGAATGTAATTTCTTCCTATCCGTCCTATAAATGGTTATAATCACGCTTTCTTTTACTACAACTGAATATAACTTTCCTTTTATTTCCACTAAGTAAACTATGGACTGCTTCTCATTATCCACACACACATATTTAGGTCTCTTTAACGCATTAAGTATCTCCTTATCTTCAATTTCAAAAAGCTCTATTTTATCCCTTGCATGTTTTGAAAAGTTCAAATCCATAACTATATTTCAAGCCCCAATATAATACTTCGCCATAGAAATCCTGTTATGCCCAAGCTCTTCAGTTACCTTCTTTAGAGCCTTAAGCTCCGGCTCTCCTCTTTCTACCAACTCCTTATACCTCTCCTGAGCGTAATTAACTCTAAAGCCGTGTGTCCCGGAGTAAATTTCCCCCGCTCTCCTTGCCGCATACCTAACAGATTCAGGATAGCTTTTTCTTAAGTTCTTCCAACCTTCCCTTTCTATATACTTTTGAAGCTCCCTATGAAGCTCCTTTATCCGTTCAAACTTCTCAGGTCTATCCTCATAGCTAATTTCCCTCGTTTTTCCTCCCTTTGACTTCTCTATAATCACAGCCTTACGTTCTTCATCAATTTTCATCTTCTTCAGGTCCCCCAGCCTTGCCCCCGTCAAGTACTGAAGCTCAGCCATAGTCCTATGTGCAGGATTCTTTATCCTCTCTATTACCTGCATGGGCTTATCAAAAGGTAAAGCTCTCCCGTTATACTGCCCCTTCGTGTATATGTCTACGTAATCCTTCTCTATTTGCTTAGCTATATCTCCCCTTCCCACAACTCCAAAGAACTTTTTCAGTGCAGTCATGTTTACTTTAAGGGTTTTCTTTGACAATCCCCTCTCCGCCTTCTCCAGCAGGTAACTTTTTACGTGTTCATACCGAACCTTATCAAGCCTGTTTATTCCCTTTTCCTTCGCCCAATTAACGAACTCCTTAGCTATCCCCATGTAGCGATTGAAGGTAGAATACGAATGGATGTAAGGAGTTTTACCTCCGTAAAGCTTATATATCTCGTGTTTGGAAACTCCTATGCCTTGCCTTAACACGTGAGCCGCATACTTGAGCGCATATGTAAGCCCGGAGTTCGGTTTTATTCCTTTAAATCTTTCCTTTTCTGCCATCACTTTAAAGTATTAATCTACCTAAGCAGTGCTTCCTACTTTTACTTGAACGTCAATAACGTCATAATCTACTACCGGAACCAACTTTCTACCTTTCCTTTCAAGCCTTAAAAAACCAGACCTTTCTAAAAGAATCACGTCCTCGTAAACGTTCTTGTAATCCCTACCAACAAGCTCTGCGAGCCTCCTAAGTGAGGAAGGTTTTTCCTCCTTTATCACGTCAAGCAGCTTCTTCCTTTGAGGAGTTAATATACGATTTAGCTCCTCTATGGAACCAACAGACACGTAATCCATCTTTCCCTTACCCGAAGTAGCTAAATCCTTTATCTCCTCCCAAAATTCATTAAATTCCTCAACCACAACTTTCTTAACCTTCATCCTTCTACCTCCTTTAAAAGCTCCTCTAAATCCTTTCTGAAATCTTCCAATAACTTTTCCACGCCAGAAAACTTATAAGCTTGCCTTACCCCTTTAACGTGCTTATGGTGTCCTTCACACCTGTGGTTGTCGTATCTCAAGAAGTCCCCGTCAAACTTTCCCGTCACCTCATCGTAAAAAGCAAAAACGAGAGAGTACTTGTAACCTTCCGGATAGCACTCGCTCCGTCTAACTCTCCATATTTTTATCTCCAGTATTCCCAATAGCCTTCCATCCTTAGAAAAGACCGGCCTCTTTACGTGAAGCTCAAGTTCAGCATCCGGCATTAATATGGTATACTACACCATAATTGGATAAATTTAGTCTTCTTCTTTCTCTTCTTCTTCCAACTCAGGTAAATATTCCTCCGCACTTTTCTCTTCCAAATCCAAAAAAACTGTATCGTATGGAGCATCTTCGTAGCAAGCTCCAAACATCTTTATCTCCGACTTCCGTATAACTAAAAAACCTTTCCCCTGTTTTATTTCGTCAATGTTCAAATAATAAAGCCTATCAAACCCTAAATAATTAGCTGAGGGAGAAGGATAATTTATATCCTCAACCTCAAGAGCTATACAAATGTTATCGTGAGCGAGAAGCTTTCCGACAATAAGAATAGGTCCAGAAAAGGATAATCCCCTTTTAGATTCATGCATACTAAAGGAAACCTTATCGCAAAGAACATAAATCTTAGCAAACAAAAGGTTGTCCAATATCTTCTCGTATAAGTATTTCTTCCTCTTTTTCTTCCTTCCCAACCTATCCTCCTCTACTTCTGGATTTTAGTTTCTTGACTTTTTCTAAGTACTGCCTTATTCCCAACCTTTCCTTCTCCTTCAGAAACTCCTCAAGCTCGGGATACTTATCAAACAAGTCAAGAACGGCGGACTTTTGAGCCCTTAAACTACGAAGTTCTCTAATAAGGTTTTCGTGAGCCTTCTGTTCAGCTTTCCTGATTATCATCTTGATATCCTTCTTTAACTTTGCCTTCATCTCTTTAAGCCTATTTACCTCTTTCTCCAGTTTTTCCATCTTCTCGTTTAGTTCTTCAAGTTCCCTTTCTCCCTTCTTTACAGCAGACTCAAGCAAATCTCTTCGTTCTTGAAGCTCACTAACTTCCTTTTCCAATTCCTGCACTCTTTCCTCAAACTCTTCCTTATTAGCCATAAGCTCCTCTAATCGCTCTTTTTCTCTTCGTAAAAGTTCCTCTTTCGTCTGCAAACTCTCCAACTCAGATTCCAGCTCCCGCTTCTTCGCTTCAAGCTTTTCCCATTCACTTTTCAAACGCTTTTCGATATCCCTTAAGTAACTTTCCCTTTTTTCCAATTCCTCTTCCCAATTCTCGTAATTTGCTTTTGCAAAAAAATAACCGATAAACGCTCCAAAAACGATAGCTGAAATGATTACAAGAACGAATAAAACGACGCTTAGCAATACTACCCCCTATTTATTGTTTTAGAACTAGAAAGTCCGAATTAGGGCTCGGACTCCCACCCGTCCTCTGGGACGTATAAGTCCCTTCGGGCGTATAAACCCGCGGGCGAGGACGACCCGCATCCACACACAAAACATACAAACAAAAAGAACAGAAGAAACTCCTAAAGAAAAATTTAGGGCGGAAGAGACTGAAACGCCCCTTGCGAGGCGTTTCAATAGGACACACTCCCCAGACTCTCCCCTCACCCCTCAAAAGGTAATCTCGTCAACATCCACGTCCTCCTCTATTCGTTCTCGCTTATCTAACGAGGAACCTTTAGAGGACTCCCTGCAGGAACGTTTAGAGCGTGACTTTTTCTCGGACGTTTTCAGAGTGTTTTTCTTCCACTCAATCCACTTAAGAGTTTCAGTGTAAATGTTCAGGTAGAGGTTCTCAGCTTCCAAGAGCTTGTCTATGAAGTCATTAAGTCTTTCATGCAAGTTAACGTAATACTCGTTTCCTAACCTTCCCTTACGAACGACTCTAAGAAGTCCTACTTTCCTCAACGCATCTATCTTGCTCCTTAAAGAAATGCTCCTATCCCTAAACCTTCGTAACAATTCCTTGAACCTTACAGCTCCTTTCAATCCCTCCAAGAACCTCAATAACCTTTCAAGCTCCAATACACGCCTTATCGTTTCTTCTACATATAAAGGTTTTTGTTTCTTCGGCGCCTTCGGCGCCTCGCCGCCATTCGGCGGCGAGGAGAATTTCATCTCTCCTTTTAACTTTCCTTCGGAAACTTCTCCACTTAAACGGGAATGCTTATTCCCGAGAGAAGAACAAGCCCCAGGGGGGTTATTATTTATATGGCTAAAATCCCCTGCCCATATTATCACCTTTCTCGGTCTTCCTCTTCCATGGATTTCCCTCTCAAACCTTACCTCTCCTTGTGCTTCTAAGTAATTCAATACTTCGTCGCATAACCACTTCTGTCCCTTAAACACGTCGTAGAGTATTTCTTGTCTATAGGCTCTCTTTTTCTCTCTCAAGTATCTCCGTGCTTTATCGGTCCAGTCGCTTAGCTTCGTTCTTTCCAAGTAACTAACAAAGTCCTTCTTCCTTCTTCCCCTTCTCTGAACTTTAAACTCAAGCTCCCAAGCTTTATTCCACGCTATCTTGAAGTCCCTATCAAAGTTTCTCTTATCCGGTATGGCTTCCCTCAGAACGTCGTAAACGTATGAATAAGCGAGTCCTAAATACTTCGCCCAGCCTACCGCAGGGAGCATCACGTGAATGAACCTATAAGAGTCGTGTTTGGAAGCTAAAGCAAAAACGGACCTCTCGTAGAGAGCTTCTACGTTTACCTCTGCGGTCTCGTTTATCCTCTCTTCTTTTTCTTCCTCATCCCTGTTCTCGTATAGGAGCTTTATGAACCAGGGAACCTTTAGCTTTTGCTTTTCCAGTATCTGCCTCTTGTAGTCCTCAGGTTTTACCGGGAGCTTCTCTCCCCAGAAGTAAGCGGTTAGGTTCAGCCAAGTTTTTCCTATCCTAAATCCGTATAGTCTTTCCTTAGCCTGAACGTTCTTAGCTCTCTTGTAAAGCTCGTAAAGCGTCCCCGCATATTCTCCCTTCGCTTCCTCTATCTTTGAGACCTTCCCGTTTACCTCAATTTCCGGATACCATACGGGGTGGTTAAGGTTGAAAAAGAAGCTAACGTCTGCCTGTATTCCCTTCTGCTGCCACCAAGCTATCCATATACCCAGGAGCTCCCTCGCATTCTCTAAATGCGTATGCCCGTTATTGTGCTTCTCAGAAGGTCTATACCAAGCCAAGCCCTTTTCCGTTAGAACAGGCGTAAGAGCTATGAACGCCTTTAGATTACCACCCTTTGAACGTTCTAACAAGTAGCCCTTTATTCTAAAGGTTTCCGTAAATTCGTTCCAATACTCCTTTACCTCTTCGTAAGGACTATCCAGGTCAATGACCAAAAACCTTATCTCAGCTATGCTCTCCTCTCTTAAAATTCCATATCTTACGGCAACTTCTAAAGTGTTCTCCCCTTTCTTACGGAGCTTCCTATATTCTGCCCAAGCTTGTTTAGGAATCTTCACAGAATTGGGAAGGAGAAAAACTCCGTATCCTAAAGCCTTAGCTTCTACCAAGCACTTAAAGACGCTTTTCTCCCTTCTGAAGAACCTTACATCAACAGGCTTTCCTTGGGAAGGTTCAACAAAGACTATAACTTTAGCAAGTTCAAAAGGACGATTGAGGGCAAATTGGTATATTCCTTCGAAGCATTTGACTAAAGTAGGTAAAGTTTTTACTACAAGGGAATCGTATAGCTTTCCTTCTTTACGTAGTTTCTTTCCTTTGAGTTCCCAAGTAAATCTTTTATCGGGGCTACCGCCCCGTCCTCTGGGGGCAGCACCCCATTTCAAGTTTGGACTTTACAAATAAAAGTTGTGGTATTATACTTAACTATCCAGTTAGGCCAGAGTCTCAAGAGTTTGGGTTTTGTTTTTGCCCCCATTAGGCAGGGATTTTACCAGTCCCTGCCCCCCTACGTCAACTCCCTTTTAGATAAAAATTCATTATCACTAAGCTTAAATCTTGCGGAAATCAAAAGCAAGATCTTAATAGAACAATTCGTTAGAGTTTCGTTAGAACGTTCTTGCATTTGATTTTAGATTACTTGCAGGAAGGAAGGGACTCTATTAAATTCCAACGGCACCGTCTCCCTCCTCGCACACCACTCCCTGCACCGCTTTCCATGGCACCTTCGGCGTATGGAAAGTTTAGTAATACATAAAACTGTTGGTTCAAAATATTTTCTATGGCGGAAGAAAAGAATAAACAGAAGAAAAAGAAACTCACTTCTAAAGAACCCAAACTTGAATATGACAATTACCTCCTATTTCTTCACAAGAAAAGAGTTGAAATACACGTAGATTACGGAGGAAATATTCTCAAACTTGAAGGAACACTTAGAAGTAAAGCAAGATATGACATTCAACTGATACTTGATAATAGGGAAATTCTTACTATTAACAAAGGTTATATCATTCTGGTTAAACCTCTTGAAAAATAAGAGATAAAATGAAATTTTCCTGTAAAATATATTTTTTCTTTTTATTTTTTTTGTTTTCGTTTATATCTTCTTATTTCATCTATAAAACAAGGAGTATAAAATTCATGAATATCTTCCTTCTTTAATTCTACATCTTCTAAATTTGCCCATGCAGTTAATAATCGTGCTATTTTGTCTCCAAATTTTCGTTCAATTGTTTTAAACATATTGGGATGCTTTTCTTTAAGAATAAATAATCGTGAATCTGGGAAAAACAAATCCTGCAAACAAGGCCAACATCCAACACGTTTATAACCCATTTTATACAATGGATTCAATGGCAAGTTATATTTTCTTATATATTCCTCAATATCCTCATCTAAAAAGGCATACAAAGGCCATGCAACTAATATGTTATATGTGCTACTATACCTAATTGCTCCAAAATCTGCAAAATTAAATCTTCTCATAATGCTTTCGGAAACTCGACATCCTACCATTACTCCCTCTATATTATTTTCTTCATAAAATTTTTTAGCTGGTTTTTCCTTCATTAATTGGCAACAAGCATTCGATAGTTTAACATTAGCTTCTATTGAAAGTTTACGCATAAACGTTGTATTTCCTCGTCCAGCTACTGGAAGCCCCTTTTCATCACACAATTTCCAAAAATTAACTTTAGGTTTTACTTCAAAAAAATTTAAATTCCATTTTTTAGCAATTTCATAAACATAATTCACAGTCTCAGGAAACTCTACCCCTGTATTTATAAATACTACAGGTATATTAGGATTATACTGACGTACCATATGTAGCACTACCAAACTATCTTTTCCCCCGCTAAAAGCAACAGCTAGATTATTTGATGTTCTAAACAAAGTTTTTATTACATCTTCAGCTATCTGAATTTTTTTATCTAAAGGTAAATTCCATAAATGCTTTAATTTATTTATAACTTTTTTTAATCTTAAAGGTTTCTGCACAGGATCTTTTTTAATAATAACAGGGGGAGGATAAAACAAAACAATCTTTTTGGAACTTGTTCTATAGATATTTACCTTTTTATGTTCTTGAAGCCAATTAATATAATTTCGTATATAATTTTCTGAATACACTAAAGGTAGAAATTTTTCATAAAAAGTCCTTTCAAGTTTTTTATATATGTATATGCATCTTCTGTAAAAATCTCTCTTCATATCACTTAGTGTCCAGGTTGCTTGTATGGTGGCTTAGGAAATCTTATCTGTACAGGATGCCTGTACAGTGGATGCTGAAGAATTAACTTTCCTTTTTCCAGTTTAGTAATTAGCGTTTTTAAATCTTTTGAAAGGTTACTATATGCTGAATGACTAAGCTCCGTTGAATCCATTCTTCCATAAACTTTATTGCTACAGTTACCATAGACTCTATGATGAACTTTACTTGCAAACTGTTGTGCTCCGAATAAAACTATCCCTAAACTTCTACCTCTTTCTGCTATTTCTATAATTTTTTCCAAAATAGGAGAATTTTCTTTTCCAGATGGAGCATATTTATTAAGTTCATCTATAACAAATATTAGCTTTCTAGGAGG
>JALTZZ010000126.1 GCA_027051165.1 archaeon
ACTTTATGGTGCATGATGCTTTTCCAGTAGTTTTCTTGGGAGCAGAAGCCTTTATCAGCTATTATTCTGTCTCCTTTCTCAGAACTCTTCTTCTCTTAAGGTTTTTAACGATTTCTAAGAAAAGTTTAGAATCGTTTGGCGAGCCTTCGTATAGATAAATCCCTATGGGCTTTAAAGAATAATACTCCACGACTAAAGCTAATTTATAGCCTTTATAGAACTCTTTACCTACAGTATAGCCCCATTTATATTTTTTGCTCTCTGAACAGATTTAGGTCCAGCTTTATATCGGTAGTATCGAGGAGCTTTATCGAGTTCCTCTTAATAAACCTGCTTATAACTGATAGAACGAACTTTATGAACTGATCTCCGCTAAATTTGCTGAGGAAGCTGTATATCTCTTCCGCAGATGGAATCTCTGCAGCTCTAACGACTCTTCTAAGCTCTTCATTCCCTTTTAAGCTCCTCTATCTGTTACGCTTCTCTCAAAGGATATCGCTGGGTGTCCTAGATCAGGGATTAGAGGGTTTTTCATGCCTATCACCGGAGAAAGGGTTAATACCCCTTCCCCTATATAAATCTTTCTGCGTTTCGTCTGGGAAATTTTGCCTTGTTTCTAATGCAAACGTCCTTTTATAAGAATTAATAGTTTATCTCCAAAAATTTGTTTTTATAGAAAAACTAACCTCCTTGCATCACTCATCCCGCAAGGGGGTTAAAAAAATTTCTACTTAAGATTTGACAACCATGATTTCAATGATTTAAGCAAAATACTCTTCCCACTTCTTATCAACAAGCTTCTTTATATCTTCGCTTGCCTCAACCTCCTCTGGAAATTCCCTTTCAAAGCCTTCTTCTTTTGTTTTTATTGTTGCATCTATTCCTATCTTAGATCCAAGATTTAGGAGCTGGCTTGCATGATCGAGATTATCTGTTGGTGTATTTGGAATTATTATTATATCTCTCGCTGGATCAACCCTTGTTGAGACTGCCCAGAGAACCTCACTTAGGTTTTGCACATCCACTGTGTGATCCACGACAACGATAGCTTTTGTTAAGCTCATAATACCCAATCCCCAGAGTGAGAACATGACCTTCTTAGCATGACCCGGATACCTCTTCTTTATAGAAACTATAATTAAATTATGGAAAACACTTTCAATTGGTATGTTTATGTCAACTATTTCCGGTATTTGCATTTTTATTATAGGTAGGAATAGCCTCTCTATAATCTTGCCTATATAGGCATCTTCCATAGGAGGCTTGCCAGTTACACTTGCAACGTATATAGGCTTTTCTCTCTGTGTTATGCACTTTATCTTGAAAACAGGATAAGGCTCAACATGGCTATAATAACCGGTGTGATCTCCGAAAGGTCCTTCTAATGTCTTTTCTTCATCAACATATCCTTCTAAAACTATCTCGGCATTTGCTGGAACTTCTAAATCTATGGTCTCACATCTAACAAGCTTCACTGGCTCTTTTCTTAAAAAGCCAGCAAAAGAAAGCTCGTCAAAGCCCTCTGGCAGTGGAAGTATTGCACTGAGCATTGTTATGGGATCGCTACCTATAACAACGGCTACCTCAAGCTCTCTTCCAAGCTCAAGAGCTTTTTTATAGTGCAATGCACCGTGCTTATGTATCTGCCAGTGCATACACGTTTTATTTTTATCTAAAACCTGCATTCTATACATACCGACATTTCTCTCTTCTGTTTCAGGATCTTTTGTTATAACCATTGGGAAGGTTATAAATCTTCCAGCATCCTTTGGCCAGAGCTTCAGAATAGGGTATCTACCTAAATCAACCTCATCCCCTTCATACACAATTTCCTTGCACACTCCTCTTTTTACAATTTTGGGGATAAAATCTCTAAGTTTTTTTAATTTTGATAAAGATTTTATTTTCTCTATAAAAGAAACAGGTAAATCTGGTTTTATAATTTCTAAAAGCTCATTTCCCAAATCTTCAAAATTTTCAACACCAAATGCAATTTTTAATCTTTCAAACGAGCCAAAAAGATTAACTGCTACTGGTATATCGTAGTTGTCAACGTTTTCGAAAAGAAATGCATAGTTGTATTCTTTACTTTTGCATGCCCTGTTTACAATTTCTGCAATTTCATAAACAGCACTAACTTTTGTCTTAACTCTCTTAAGAAGGTTTCTCCTTTCAAGTTCTTCGATATATTCTCTCAGTTCCATGAAGAAATAATATCCAATAAATCACTGATAAACTTATTGATAAGAAATCTGTTGTGAATGCATAAGATTTTCCTGTCCCTCTATAAAAAAGTTGAGCATATATAGGTTCGTTGAAGAATCGTAGTTATGGCATAATTATGCTTATAAAATAATATTTTTCTTACTTTCCTTTAAAGGCTTTAAGTTGTTTAAAAATCATGATAATCGTAATTTCTCAGCAAATTTGGCATGTATTCTTAATTTTTTAAGAGAATGCTTGTTGCTCGGCTCCTTTATAAGCATGAAAATCTATCTGATCGTAGCCTACATTCCGCATAGGGCTACATCTTTTCAACAAACAAATCAAAAACGTAAATGTATTTCCTTGGTGCGTATTCCTTTACTTTTCTTTTATTTAAAATTTTTATTTCATCTTTTTCTCTTAATTTTCTTAGGATATCTTCAATATTCTCATAGATTGTATAAAAATGAATGAAACCTGCTTTATTGATATATTCTATCGCTTTCTCTAAATATAAATGGGATTCTTTTGGAAGATTCATTATAACTCTATCCGCACCTTTTATATTAACTCTCGAGCAGTCCGCCAGTATAGGAACAACCTTATTTTCAACCTTATTTAATTCAATGTTCTGCCTTAAGTAGTAAACTGCCCACGGATTTATATCTATGGCATATATCTTTACATCTCTATTTTTTGCAATTAGAATTGAAAATGGACCAACTCCTGAAAACATGTCAACTATAAGCTCTCCATCTTTAACCATATCAAGTATCCTTTTTCTTTCAAATGAGAGCCTTGGAGAGAAGTATACCTTTTTTACATCAAGCTTCAGCAAAATTCCATGCTCCTTATGAATAGTTTCGCTCTCGTTTTTCCCGAATAGAAACTCAAGCTTCCTTATCCTTGTTCTTCCGTAAACTTCACTTGCTTTTCTGTAGACTGCTTTAAGTTTATGAAAGGTCAGCAGAGCCTCTGCAATTTCATGCTTGTAATCTAAGCTTTCTTCCGGTATTTCAACAATGGCTATATTACCAATTATATCAAAGCTGAATTTTAATTTTTTTCCAGTAAGCTCGTATACAAGTTCATACAAATTTTTTCTTTCCAAAGGTTCAAAATCTTCTTCAACGATTTCACCAAGGCTTTTTAGGACTTCACATTTTTCACAACTTATTGGAAAAATAACATAATCACGATCTCTTTTAACCTTCCTTTTATTGTCCAAAATTTTATTTTTTATCAGGATTTTTTTAACTTTTTCTGCGTCTCTTTTTTTAACTCTTAATCCTTTCATAGTATATTTTCAGTGGAACTTGCTCGGTCTTTGGCATTTTTACGGGATACTCCCCAGTTAAGCATCCTAAGCACAGTTTTTCTCTTTCAATCCCTATAGCCTTTATTAAATCGTCTATATCGAGGTATCTTAAGCTGTCGGCTCCTATCTCTCTCCTTATTTCCTCTATGCTTCTGTTGCCTGCTATAAGCTCTTCTCTCGTTGGCATGTCTATGCCGAGCATGCACGGGTAGCGTATAGGCGGGCAACCTACACGCATGTGCACCTCTTTTGCACCAGCGTTCTTGAGAAGCTTTATTATCCTCCTCGACGTGGTGCCCCTAACTATGCTGTCGTCGAAGAGTATTACACGCTTGTTCTTTACGTTTGTCTCCACCGGGTTGAGCTTCAGTCTAACCGCAAGCTCCCTCATGTTCTGCTCCGGCAGTATAAACGTTCTTCCTATATATCTGTTTCTTATGAGACTCTCAACATAGGGCATGTTTTTTTCCATAGAGTAGCCTATTGCAAAAGGTATTGCAGAGTCTGGAATTGGAGAAACGATGTCTGCCTCGATATCATCTTTCCTTGCCATAAGTCTGCCTATCTTCTCCCTAACCTTATAAACTGGTGTTCCGTTTATCACGGAATCTGGTCTTGCAAAATAAACGTATTCGAACATGCAGTATGCAGTCCTTATGGATGGATAGCGATAGCTTTCGATTTCTCCATCCCTTATAACAATAATTTCACCCGGTTTAACATCTCTAACGAACTTTGCGTTTAGAACATCGAAAGCTACGGTTTCTGATGCAATGACCTTTATTCCATCACCAACCCCTATTGATAGGGGTCTCACGCCTAAAGGATCTCTAACTCCTATAAGTTCGTTTTGCGTTAAAATTACAAGAGAATAAGAACCTATAAGCTTTCTCATTACCTCTTTAATAGCATAAACTATATCGCCATATTTTACGAATTCCCTAACGATTAAATGAGCGATTATCTCGCTATCGGTTGTTGAAACGAAGGCTTGTCCGCTTGCCTCAAGCTTTTTTCTCAGCTCTATAACGTTGACGATGTTGCCGTTGTGTGCAATCGCAAGGTTTACCTTTGAGTGGCTCACAACAAAGGGCTGGGCATTTTCTATTTTTGAGAGCCCCATAGTGGAGTATCTAACGTGTCCTATACCAACGTTACCGCTAAGCTTTTTTATCTTCTCTGCGCTAAATACCTCGGTAACAAGACCCATTCCTTTTTCTACCTTAAAATCTTTAGAATTACGAGTAACAATGCCACATGACTCCTGACCCCTATGCTGAAGTGCTAAAAGGGCATAGAAGAGGAGATTTGCTATGTTCCTTTTTTTGCTATATATACCTACAATACCACACATTTTTATTTAATTCTTATTCTATTTACTTTTTTATTTTGCCAAGAATATCTTCTTATTCTTTTCGTCCTGCCAAATCCGCATGCAGCACACACTTTTTTCTTCACATGGAAAGAATTCCTTCCACAACGCCTGCATCTGACATGAAGCCTTTTATTCCTCTTACCAAATGACGGCGTTCCCTTACTCATTCTCTACACCTCGCTACGGAGATATATAAACTATATTATCCCCTCTTATAACTATAAGCCCAAGCTTCCTAACTGGTGAGCCATCTTTAAGCTCCTCAGCATTTTGCAGAACCAAGTTGAGATGAATGTCATAGCCCTTAAGTATTCCTCTATACTCCTTGCCGTCCTTTAAACCCACAATTACTTGGGACTCTAAGGACCTATGCACAACATCTAAGGGTTTCATAGCCATTATTACCACCAACCAAAATTTTTCAAAGGTAGGAATTATGTTAACGATGGAAAAGAGGTTGTTATGGTTTTCAATTTTTGCATCATTTGAATTTCTTACAATAAAAAAAGGAAGATTAATACCAGATTAAAAGTTTTTCTTTTTATAAACTTCTTCTTCAAAATAAAGTTCAGTAAAGTATCCGTTTTTTCTAAGTATAGCATCAGCTTCTTTAAGCGATTTAGTTTCTTTTATAAGGTTTGCTGTTCTGCTGTGCTTGAACACAACTTCTGGATCAAAATAGAAGGTAATCATTGAGCATGGTGTAAGTCTGACATCTCTTGTGTTGCTTCTTATTTTAAAATTACCAATTTCTCCTTTAAAAGCGGAAACAACAAGTTTGCTTGCTTCTGTTGCACTCTCTTCGACGAGCTTTTCCATAATTTCGAAATCCTTCCTTCCTATACCTCTTGCTCCAAGATAACCATTTTCCCTTGTTATTTCAGCTATATTTCTATTAAGTTCCTCTAACGTTAGTTCTCCGTCACTTCCATATCCTATTACTCCAAGGACGGTGTCTACATTTTCTTTAGCCCTCTTGAGTATATAGAGCATTATGGAATCCGCTAATGGGCTTTTAATTCCCTTTTCATGTCCAAAAGCTAAGCTGTCTCCACCAACGTCTACTCCCACTATCAAGTCAAATCCAAGCCTCTTAACGCAGTCTATGAAGTCGCTATATGCATCTGCACCCTTGTTTATATCAAAAAGAAGAACCTTCTTTTTTAAATGCTTCGCAACAATGCTCTCTGTGAATATTGTTCCGTATTCTGTTCTCGTTTTTTCATCAGCTAAGGCACAGCTCTCATTTATTACCTCAGCGTTTACTATTTCATCAATTCTCCTTGGCCCGGGCTTTGGATCAACAACCTTACGCTCCCACGTCAAACCACCAAGCACTACATCTAATCCTAAAAATTCGAGTAAGTTTGCGGTTGGAATGCATCCTATAACATCTCCTCCACCGCCAATTCCTATTACAAGGGCTTTTTTATGCTTTGCAAAGAACTCTTCTATCATACGAAAGCTTATAATGCTTTTTAACTTAGATAAAATTATGCGAGTAGCTGTAGCTGGAACATTTTCAATACTTCACAGAGGGCACAGAGTTCTTTTGGAGAAAGCTTTCGAAATTGGTAAAGAAATTGTTGTCGGCTTAACATCGGATGAAATGGTTAAGCATAAAAAAGCAGAGCCTTTTGAAATAAGAAAAAAGAATCTAAAGAATTATCTCGATATTTTAATGAAAAAATATGGAAAAAAATATAAAATAATTAAAATAGATGATCCATACAGCGTTGCTGCGGAAGATGCTGAGCTTGATGCAATCGTAGTTTCTGAAGAAACAAAATTCAGAGCAGAGGAAATAAATAAAATAAGGATTAAAAGAGGGTTAAAACCATTAAAGATATTTGTTGTTAAGCTTGTGCTTGCAGAAGACGGAAAAAAGATATCTTCCACAAGGATAAAGATGGGAGAGATAGATTCTGAAGGAAGGATTCTTAAGAAAGATAAGTTTAAATAATTTAAACTGGAAATTTTATTTCATGAGGTTTGCGAAGGTTGAAAGAAGAACAAGAGAAACGCATATCGTTGTTGAGCTCAATATAGATGGAAGTGGAGATGGAGAAATTAGCACTGGAATTGGTTTTTTTGACCACATGCTTACCAGCTTAGCAAAGCACGGAAGATTTGATATAAAGATAAGAGCTTCTGGAGACAACGAGCATCATGTTGTAGAAGATGTTGCGATATGCCTTGCAAATGCTTTCAAAAAAGCCCTTGGAAATATGACCGGCATAAGAAGGTTTGGCTATGCAGCCGTTCCAATGGATGACGTTCTCGTGCTTACAGCTGTTGATATAAGCAATAGACCATATTTTAAATCAAATTTATCCTTTTGGAGGGAAAAAATTGAAGATATGAGCTCTGAAATGATACTGCACTTCTTAAAAACTTTTGCAAATGAAATGAAGATAAACCTTCATATAAGAGTTCTTGAAGATGGCAACGAGCATCATAAAGCTGAAGCTGTATTTAAATCTTTAGCTCTATCTCTTAGCATGGCATGCAAAGTTGTTGGCGTAGATATTCCGAGCACAAAGGGAGTTCTTTAATGTAAATATAGTTGCAAATTTGAAATTTCATAAGCTGTTAATAATTGTTTACCAATTTGGAAAATTTTAAATTATAAGATATTGTAGTTTTATTTATAAGATATAATAGTAATATTTATAAGGTAGTGTTTTGATATGAGCAAACATTAATAATCATATATCTCTCTGTCATAGGGGGATCTGTGTGAAAAAAGAGGTTAAAGAGCTTATAGATCTTTACGAAAAGTATATAAAAGAGGGTCTTAACGAAAAAGAGTATAAAAGAATGACAGAGCTCGTTGAAAAGTTTTCAAAGATTAAAGAAGAAGATATTTAAATAAGGGTAACGAGGAGCACAGAAAATATCCCAGTTAAAAATATTCCATCAAAAGTTCCAGCCCCACCAATGCTGACAACCGGAGCTCCAAGTCTATAAACCTTTCTTAAATTCAGTATATCAGCACCTATTAAAACCCCTAATGTCCCACAGATATATGCCAGTTTTGGTGCATTTATGGGATCTATAACAATAGCTGTTAATGCCGATGTTATAGGTGGGATAAATGCTGGAACAGCTATACCCAAGCCATGTATCGGTCTTGCAAATAAGTATGAAACAACCGAAACAACAGATATTCCAGCTACAATATCGGCAAGGCTTAAATTCTGAGTTATCAAGTATATAGAGACTATAAAAGGAACTATTGCACCACCAAAGTTTACTGCAATAATTGTTTTTCTCTCGAACTTTATTGCTGGAATTATATATCTAAATCCAAAAAATGAAACCTCCTTTGGTGGAGAATATATGATCTCAGTTTTTACCTCCTTCACCGGTATATTTATAAAGCTTCCGATTAAAGAGAGAAAAAGTATTTGGAGAGCCTGAGTAGGTGTAAAGCCAAGCCTATAAAATGCATACGTCGCCACTCCAACTTGAACAATTGCAAGCAAAAATAATATAAAAATCAAAAATAAAATAATAAATGGTAATGCCAAGGGGGAGTATATGTATCTCATTTTCCGTTGAATTTACATACGCCTTTGCTGAAGAATTCGCAGCTCTTCCATACGTCCCTCGTTCTCCACCTATACTTGCAAACGTGCATAATGCAGCAAACCTTGCACGTCTCAGGATCCTGCTCACACTTAATTATATATTGCCTCTGGTGCGGATTTGCATTACACTTCATGCCCATCACCACCTTCTTTTACTGGTCTAAATTTGTATCCATAGTATATTAAACCTGCTTCACCATCTTCGCTTATCCTTCTGAAAACAGCCTCTACTTCCATGCCTATGTGCACATCGTCTGGATCGCAGTCAACTATCTGTGCAGTTACTCTTACACCCTCTTCAAGCTCAACTATGGCAATTATATATGGCAGTTGCATCTCAAAGCCGAGAGGAGCGTTGTAAACTACTGTATACGTATATATTTTCCCCCTTCCGCTCAACTTTTTTTCAACAAGTTTGCCTCTTCTTCTGCAGTTTGGACAAAGCTTTCTTGGAGGAAAAAATATTTCCCCGCATGTTTCGCATTTGGTTGCTATCAAATTGTATCTGTATCTTATATTTCTCCAAAATCTCGGAATCAACGAAATCACCCCTTTTCAAAAATGTGAACTACGCTTGTTCCTCCACTACCGCCTACGTTGTGAGTAAGCCCAACATCCGCATTCGTGTTCCTTCCGTGGGCTTCTCCTCTAAGCTGGAGAACTATTTCCACAGCCTGAGCAACACCGGTAGCACCTACTGGGTGTCCCTTAGCTTTTAACCCTCCGCTTGGATTTACAGCCACCTTGCCGCCTATCTCCGTTAATCCTTCTTCAGTAGCCCTGCCTCCTTCCCCTATCTTAAAGAAGCCGAGAGCTTCTATAGCGAGTATCTCACCTATAGTAAAGGCATCGTGCACCTCAGCGACCTCTATGTCTTTTGGCTCCTTCTTAGCTCTTTTGTATGCTTCTCTGCTTGCATGTATTGTTGCTTCTTGAACAACGATGTTTTTTCTGTCGTGAAGTGCTATCGTGCTTGAAGCCTGTCCAGAGCCTATAATCCAGACCGGCGAATCGGTAAATTCTTTAGCCTTATCTTCGCTTGCAAGAATTAGGCATGCGGCACCATCGCTTATCGGTGAGCAGTCAAGAAGCCTGAGCGGATCTGCAACCAAAGGTGAGTTTAAAACATCCTCTACTGTTATCTCTCTGTGGAACTGTGCGTATGGATTTTTCATCGCATTCCTATGGTTTTTTACGCTTACAAGAGCTAACTGCTCTCTCGTTGTTCCAAACTCGTGCATGTGCCTTCTCGCAATCATTGCGTAAAGGCTTGGGAACGTTACTCCGAGAAAAGCCTCCCACTCCTGATCGCTCGCTGTAGCGAGGATTTGAGTAGTTCTCTCAGTAGCTATATCCGTCATCTTCTCTACGCCACCCACCACAACGACATCGTGAAAACCGCTTAGTATGCTCATTACACCCTGTCTAAGAGCCAAACCTCCGCTTGCACAGGCAGCTTCCACTCTTGTAGACGGTATGGGGCTTAAACCGGCTCTATCTGCTATTAAACATGAAATATGCTCCTGATCTATAAATCTTCCACCGCTCATGTTTCCTATAAACATAGCCTCTATATCTTTTCCATCAATTCCCGCATCCTCTATAGCTCTTACACCAGCTTCAACGAAGAGGTCTGTAAAGCTTTTATCCCAGTGCTCGCCAAATTTTGTTAAGCCAACTCCTATAACTGCAACTCTCATAAAATCACCTTAAATTTTTATTTTTCTTCTAAACTTTGCATAAGTTGCATAATCAATGTAAATTCTATTTTTTATATAATAATCAACGCCTTTTACCTTTTTTCTTTTTTCTTCTATAAGGTCTTCAACAACAATACTAAAGCTGTCGCTTCCTGCACCAGAGCCGAAGGAAGTGACGAGAATTCTGTCCCCGGGCTCAGCTATGTCGAGAATTCTCGCTAAACCAAGCAGACTTGATCCCGAGTATGTATTTCCTATTTTATCTACAAGAATCCCGGGCTCTATTTGTTCTTTCGAAAAACCAAGCATTTTTGCAACTTTTCTTGGAAATTTTCCATTTGGCTGATGAAAAACAGCATATTTAAAGTCTTTAGCCTCTAAACCAAGCTTCTCCATAAGCCCTTTACTTGCATTATATACGTGTTTGAAGTATGCCGGTGCTCCGGTAAATCTTCCACCATGCTTAGGGTAGCTCTGCTTGTCTCTTCTCCAAAAATCAGGCGTATCGGTTGTGTAGCTGTATGTATCCTCTATTTTCGCTACAATGTTTTTATCTCCGATAATATATGCACATCCCCCGCTTGCAGCAGTGAATTCGAGAGCATCCCCAGGGGCTCCTTGAGCGGTATCCGCACCTATTGCTAAGCCGTATTTTATTCTTTTCGCCTCAACCAGAGCTAAGCATGTTTGTATAGCTGTTGTGCCAGCTTTGCATGCGAATTCGTAGTCTGCAGCGGTTAGCTCAGGCGTAGCCTCTATAGCTTCCGCAACTATTGTTGCGCTCGGCTTAACAGCATAGGGATGCGATTCAGAGCCAAAGAATATCGCTCCAATATCCTTCGGATCAATTTCAGCCATTTTGAGTGCGTTTCTTGAGGCTTCTACGCCTATTGTTACCGCATCCTCATCGTAACCAGCTACAGCTTTTTCCCCAATTAATAAGCTTTTTTTAATATTCTCAGCGTTCCTTCCCCAAACTCTTGCAATTTCTTCTATTTTTATTCTATACACTGGTATATAAACCCCGTATCCAACTATACCAGACATCTAAACACCCCTAAGCCTATCTATAATCTTCCTTACACTCAACCTTGTAACGGCTACAGGAATACGCTCCCTCTTGGCGATTTCAATTCCAAGCTTGTCAACATTCTTTGGTTTGTTGAGAATAACAAATGCTGGCTTTATTGGAGCGACTTTTATCGCAATAAAAGGGCTTCTCCCAATTTTTACCTTTGTGAAAACAATAGCTCTCTGAGAGGTTAAGCCGTAGAGCTTTATAAATTCGTCGCTCCTCATTTCGAGAATTGCTTTTAAACTATCTACAACGGTGTATCCATATATAAATCTGTCCAAAAGGTCCTCATTAGCCACGATTTCGCATTCAAGAACATCTGCTATTTCTCTGCATTTTATTGGAGTTAAAAAATCTCTAATATCAAGTATTGCGCTATCCTTTTTTCCTTTATAGATATTTTCAAACCTCTTTAATATCTCCCTACCTCTCTGTGCATCAAACTCTATAAGTGCTTCTACGATTTTTCTTATCATTGCAGCCCCTGGCGATTTTCTTCTACCGTTTTCATAGTCGCTTATTACGCTAACACTCATTCCAAGCAAGCCAGCCAGTTCCTTCTGAGACAGCCTAAATATCTCCCTCCATTTTTTTATTGTTCTTCCCGGCTCTTTTGAGAGGACTATCTCGCCAGCAATCCTTGTTGCAAGCTCTTTTTCTAAGTTCACAAGAGTTAGTATTAAACCGCATAGCTATATAAACTTTTCGCTTTCATCGAACCTTAATACGATAAATGTCGAAATCAGGTGAAATCTCTAAATGCTTCGTATCCACTTGTATTTAAATCTATAATTTTTTTGTCCTTTTTTATTTTTATTCCAAAATTTTTCTCCCTTATCTCTCCTATTATATATAGTTCCGAGTTTATTTTTTTGAACTCATCCCTTATATTTTCAATTTCCTCTTTGGATGCTGTAAAAAGAAGCTCATAATCACCACCTTTATAGAGGAGAATTTTTTCTAAGCTAACGTTGCATATATCAGCTATTTTTTCGATATCTCTGTCGTATGGTATTCTATCAAAGTATATCAAAGCACCTACGTTGCTTCTCTTAGCGATCTCCCCGATACTGTATGCTAAGCCGTCGGTTATATCTATGCACGAGCTTGCATGCTTGCCGAGTATTATTCCCTCTTTTACTCTTGCTTCAGGCTCTAAAGCCCGTTTTACAAACTTTTCATATCCGGGAATTTCATTCACAAGTGCGTAGAAGCCAGCTGCTGCGGAGCCTATGCTCCCGGTTACACATATATAGTCGCCTACTCTTGCACCACCTCTTTTCAGCGGCTTTTCGGAGTATCCTAAGGCTATTCCTACGAGAACGATTTCACATGCTTCTTTTGTGTCTCCTCCAAGGAACTTCACTCCATACTTTAAACACGTATCCCTTATCCCTCTCGCGATTTCTTCAACAAATTCCATTTCCGTATCTCTCGGAAAGCACATGCTGGTCAAAAAAAACTTGGGTTCAGCTCCCATGGAAGCTATATCGCTTAGATTTGCATTAACGAGGAATTTTCCTATTTGATAAGCAGACATCTCCCTTGGTATGTGCGTTCTCTTAACTACAGCATCGCATGAGATAACGTAGTTGTCAAAAGACGCAGAATCTTCATATTCTTCAACTTCAAGGATATTTATCAGCCTCTTTATAACCTCTCTTTCACCCAAATCTCTTAGGAGCATTCACTATTCCCCTATATTCACTTGTTAAAATTTAGCCATTCTAAAAAATTCTAAGGTGAGTGCATGCACAAGAAAGAAATAGATGATGATATAGATATTGAAAAGTGTCAAAATTGTCCGATTCCTATAAGTTATTGCGACGGCATGACAAGGTTTAAGTGCGGATACGAAAGGAAGGACGTTAAGAGATACTGTGTTTATGACAAACTTGTAGGTAGGGATTTATGAGAATTGGTATTGTTAAAGAAAAAATAAAGGAGATTATAAAAAGCGGTGAGCATCTGCCTATATTCCTCTGGGGGCCTCCCGGCATTGGTAAGTCGAGCATCGTTAGGCAGGTTGCAGATGAGCTTGGAATTGGCTTTATAGATTTGAGGCTTTCTCTTCTCGATCCGAGCGATTTAAGGGGGCTGCCAAAGTTTGATGAAGAGGAGGTTAAGTGGCTACCTCCAGCTTTTCTACCGAGAGATGGCGAAGGAATACTGTTTCTTGATGAGATAAATTTAGCACCGCATACCGTTCAAGCTGCTGCATACCAGCTCATACTCGATAGAAGGGTTGGAGAATACGTCTTGCCTGAAGGATGGCGTATTATAGCAGCTGGAAATAGGCTTGAGGATAGGGCTTTTGTCTATGAAATGCCAGCTCCTCTCGCAAACAGGTTTGTGCATTTTGATGTCGAAACAAACTTAGAAGACTGGAAAAAATGGGCATACGAAAACAACATAAGCAGAGAGGTTATTGCATTCCTAAACTTTAGACCAGAGCTTCTATTTAAGTTTGATCCGAAAAGTAAGGAAAAAGCATTTCCAACTCCGAGAAGCTGGGAGTTTGTTTCAAAGCTACTGAAGATGGGGATAAAGGATATGGAAAGCATCGCTGGAGCTGTAGGAAAAGGTGCAGCCATAGAATTTGTATCTTTCCTGTCAGCCATAGAAGATATGCCAAGTGTGGAGGAAGTTCTAAGTGGAAAAGACATTATCCCAGAGAGAGCGGATGTTATGCATGCACTTATAAGTGCCCTAATACACTTTGTTAAAAACTCAGAAAATATGAAGGATTATATAGATAGGCTTGTAGAATACGCGTTAAAACTCGAACCACAATTTGCAGTTCTTTTAATAAAAGATTCACTTAAAAATGGAATTCCTGTCTCAAAGTCAAAATACTTTAAGGAGTTTTCAATAAAATATAAAGATCTGATAATATGAAGCTGGGTGCTGAAAAAAAGATAGAAAGAGCAAAGGTTCAGTTAATGCTAAAGCATCCCTTCTTTGGATATTTGTTATCATATTTGAAATTTAAAAAGTTCAACTCCCAGTATCCGATGGGAACGGACTATGAAAATATATACTACAATCCGAAGATCATTGAAAAGTATTCTAATGATGAAATAGAATCTCTTATAATTCATGAAATACTCCATATAGTTCTTGATCACGATTATAGACGTGGTGCAAGAAAGAGAAGCAGGTGGAACCTTGCCTGCGATATAGAGGCTAATTCAGTTTTATTAAAGAGCACAAAACTTCCTTTACCGAGAGGAGCTGTATACATCTCAGCATTCTCAAATTCCCCAGCAGAAGAGATTTACGAGAAAATAACTGAAAGAGAGTATAGAACAATAGACGATCATAGCCTGTGGCGTGGAAGAAAAGAAAAACAAAGGAGCTTATGGAGAGAAAGACTAATAAATGCATTGAACGTTGCAAGGAAAGAAGGAAAATTACCAGCTTTTTTTAAGAGAATCGTCGATGATTTGTATCCAAAACTAAATTGGCGAGGTATTCTTGCAAAATACGTATATTCGCTCAAAACTTTTGACTACAACTGGCTGAAGCCGAGCAAAAAGCTTCTGAGCTATGGGATATACTATCCGTCTCTAAGGGCAAACGTCCTTGAAATAGCAATAGCTGTTGATGTAAGCTCTTCTATAACAAAAGAAGAACTTAACATGTTTTTTGCTGAGATAAAAGGTATATTAAATAGTTTTGATATTTTTAGAATACACTTCATAACATGCGATGCGGAGATAAAGAACTACGAGATAATAACGAAGAAGGAAGACTTAGAAAATTTAAAAGCTGAGTTAAGAGGTGGAGGAGGAACAGACTTTACCCCAGTTTTTAAGAAGCTTGAAAAAGAAGATATAAAGCTTTTAATATATCTTACAGATGGATATGGAAAGCACTACGAGAATGAGCCGCATTTTAATGTTTTATGGGTAATGCCAAGGAATTCGAGAAGAGATGTGCCGTATGGGGACGTGATAGTTATTGAATAGTTTTCCGTGGTTCCGCTTCTCGTGTATTATATGGTATTTGAAAGGAAGTTCGAAGTTTATGAGAAGAGGAGATGTGCTTTGTGCAATGAGGAGTATGAATACGACTTAATATGGCTGAGACAGTTTAATTTTAGGGTTAGAAATGAAAAGCTTACAAGCGAGCACTTCCATAGATTATGTCCAAAGCATAAAATAGAGTTCTTCGGAAGAGAGATATACTGGGCATATATAAGGGGATTCATAAACGACAGGGATTTGGAAAAACTTGGAATTGAAATTCAATATTAGAATCCTTTTTTCTTTATGTAATCTATCATATTTTTAAAAATAACATATCCATCTCCCCATTCCCTGCTCTTAAGCCTCCAATCTGGGTAGTGAATTCCAAGAAAAGCTCTTTCAGGATGTGGCATTAAGCCAAATATCGTGCCGTCTTCGTTGCATATTCCTGCTATATCGTAAAAAGAACCGTTAGGATTGTATGGATATTCACCATCAGCAGGCTTTCCATCATTTTTTGCATATCTAAAGACTATTTGGTCTTCTTCTATAAGCTTTTTCAAAAACTTTTCCTCTTCTCCTATTGGAAGTATTATTTTCCCTTCCTTATGTGCAACTGGAATGAATGCAACATCTATACCTTTCGTGTATATGCACTTCCCTCTGTTTACATTTTTAAGATAGACCCATCTGTCTTCAAACTTTGCCGAGTCGTTCTCCGCAAGCGCAAGGCTGACAGCAAGCTTTCTGCTAAACGGAAGCATGCCAGCCTCAACCAATACTTGGAATCCGTTGCATATCCCTAATATAGGCTTTTCATCCTTTATAAAATCCTTTATGTCTTTTTTAAGTTTTTCTGTCAATATCTTAGCAAGTATAGCTCCTGACCTTATCCTATCGCCGTATGAAAAGCCACCCGGAATAATGAGCCCCAAATAGTCATTCAACTTTTCTTTACCTTCAATGAACCTGTTTACATGAACTATTTTAGCCTCAATACCAAAAGTTTCTACGCAGAACTTCGTTTCAATATCACAATTTGTTCCGGGAGCTCTGAGTATGCATATCATATTTATATCGCCTTTTATTTTTCTATAGGTATAAGTTTTAAAAGTATAGCCTTCTGCACGTGAAGCCTGTTTTCAGCTTGATCAAAAACAATGCTCTTTTCGCTGTCGAGAACATCATCTGTAATTTCGAGCCCTCTCTTTGCTGGAAGGCAGTGCATAACCTTTGCATTTGGAGCATGCTTTAAAAGCTCGCTATTTACTTGATAAGGCTTAAAAACTTTCAGCCTTTCTTCAGCCTCACTTTCCTGCCCCATACTCACCCATACGTCCGTATATACGAAATCTGCATCCTTTATCGCTTCTATTGGATCATGTGTAATACTTATCCTATTTGAGATTTTCTTAGCCTCTTTTAAAATGTTTTCATCTGGTTCATAGCCTTTTGGTGTGGCAACACTTATCTCTATTCCAGCTATGGCACTTGCAAGTATAAGCGAATTGCACACGTTGTTTCCATCTCCAATGTAGCAGAGCTTTATATCACTTTTATCCTTTTCTGCATGCTCAAAAATGGTAAAAATATCACTTATAGCTTGGCATGGATGTTCGAGATCGCTAAGCCCGTTTATAACCGGTATCGTAGAGTAGTTCGCAAATTCAACTATATCGTTGTGATTTTTAGCTCTTATCATCACTGCATCAACATACCTTGAAAGAGTTCTTGCAGTATCTTTTATAGCCTCGCCTCTTGAGAGCTGGGTTGTGAGATAATCGAGGTATATAGCATTTCCTCCAAGCTGGTTCATTGCAACTTCAAAGCTTACTCTCGTTCTTGTGCTCGGCTTCTCAAAGATCATGGCTAATGTCCTGCCTTTAAAAATATCGCTGTATTTTTCTTTTTTAATCTTTTTTGCAAGATTTAATATTTCAAAAAAATAATCCTTAGCATCCAAGACTGAAATAAGATGCATCTTTTATACCCCTAATCTTCATTATCCTCTCTATCTTCTTCTTAATAAGCTCCTCTTTTCCTATGTCGCTTCTGTGGTAAATATCTTCTCCCTTAACGTGTTTTGTTGCACTCTCTGCGATTTCCTCAGCTTCCTTTAAGCTCTTCGCTACGCCAACAACTGCAAGCGTTCTTGAAGTTGTCGTGTATAGCTTACCATCTTCCGCATTTACCGCTGCGTAGTAAAGCACTGCACCGCTCTTCTCTATATCCTCCTCGTTAACCGTTATCTCAGCGTTCGCCTTGGGCTTCAATCCATAGCCTACAGGCGCTATATATTTGCATACCGTGGCTTTTTTCTCGAATTCTGCATTTTTAAGATTTCCATCTATTATATCTTCACATATTTCAACAAAATTGGATTTAAGTATAGTTAAGACGTTCATAGCTTCTGGATCTCCAAATCTACAGTTGAACTCAATAAGCTTTACCTCATCGCTCAGCATACACTGTGCATAAAGAATACCTTTATACTCTAAGCCCGTTTCTTTTTTAAGAGCTTCTACAGCTTTTTTAGCAATTTCAACAGCTTTTTCATAATCTTTTTTTGTTAAAAATGGAAGAAGATGTGTTGAGCAAGAGTAAGAACCCATGCCACCGGTATTGTGTCCCTTATCCCCTTCATACGCTCTCTTAAAGTCCTGAACAGCCGGCATGGGAACGATATTCTTTCCATCAACAAATACCTGTGCTGTAAACTCTTCTCCCAAAACACGCTCCTCTATCACAACACCAGCAAAGCCACCTATCTTCTTTTCAATAACTTCCTTTGCATAAGCCTTTGCTTCGTCAATGTCTTTAAGTTGCTCTCCCACTATCTTAACACCTTTGCCGCCGGTTAAACCTATGGGCTTAACGGCAACTTCCCCAAGCTCCTCTATAAAGTTCCATGCTTCTTTATAATCGTAGAAAACGCCGTATTTTACTAAGCCGTCTATTTTATATTTATCCATGAGTTCCCTTGCAAAAGCCTTGCTCGCCTCTATCTTTGCAAGCTCTTTTTTTGGACCTACACATGGTATACCAGCTTCTTCAAGAGCATCTGCTACGCCGAGTGAAAGAGGAAGCTCAGGCCCAGCTATCGCAAAATCAACATTATTTTCCTTAGCAAATTCTACAATCTTCTCTATTTCACTTTCCTTTGCGATTTTATACTTTTCGCTTATTCTCATTATACCGGGATTTTTACAGCTCATAAACGAATAAAGCTCCGCACCACCTCTCTTTAAGGCACTTGCAATTGCATGCTCCCTCGCACCACCACCTATCAGAAGCACCTTCATGGTATCACCCTTAATTAAAACCTTACCTCTTCTTTTATAGAGAGATTTACATCTATAGCTATAAGAGCTAATCCGAGAAGGAATATCAGAAAATGAATAAATATAAAGTATCCCATAAAAGCATAGCCATACTTCTTGTCTATTCCCCTTATACCTTCGTTTATATTTTTAAGGTAGTCTCTGAATTCGCTTATAACGGACTTAAGCGGACCTGCTGATGCTTTAAGACTGCTTGCACTTTTTTCAAGTCTATCCCCGCTATCTTTAAGTATGCCTGCAGTGCTTCCTAAGCTTGTCGAGGTCATCTTCAAGCTCTCCGCAGTTTTGCCTATATTATTTGCGGAGCTTTCAAGCTTCTTTGAAGCGGTAAGCAAGTTATCAGATGCCTCTTCCAAGTATCTTGCAGCCTGCAGGAACGTTGATCTATAGGGCAACGAAGAGCCGTTAAATTTTGCACTGCTAGCCCAGCTTTCAAATTTTTCTGCAGCCTCTTTTAGGCGTTCGCTTGCCCTTTTTGTGTATTCCGCGGCATAGTAGAGCTCCTGCTTCGAGCTACTGAGGCTTTTTGATGCACTTGCTACGCTACTACTCGCTTCTAAGATTTTCTCGCTCGCCTTCTTTATCCTCTTAGAAGTCTCCAAGAAGTTCGTGCTTGTTAGCGAGATTTTGCTGTCAAACTCCATCTCTCTCTTTTCAAATTCTTTGACTTTTTTTGATATCTCTATTTTGAATATATCAGCATTTCCATGCTCATTAATGACCTTTATCGCATAAACACCAAATCCCATACCAGCTAATCCGAGTATCATAAACAGGATCCCTAAACCCCTAAGAAGAACCGTTGTTAGGTTCATTTTTTGCTCACCCATTTCTAAGTTCGCTTGCTTTAAATATCGGTATAAGCCTTATATCCTCTTTTTTAAGATTTTCTTCAGCCCCCTCTTCCCTATCAACGACTACAATAACGTCTCTGACTTCTGCACCAGCATTTTTCAGAGATCTAACGGCTTCTGCAACGGTATTTCCCGTAGTTGTAACATCTTCAACTATAATGACGATGTCTCCTTCCCTAACATCGCCCTCTATTTTTCTCGCTGTTCCGTGTTCTTTTTTTTCTTTTCTAACTATTAAAAATGGCTTGTCTAAGTCTAAACTTAGTGCAACAGCTATAGGCACAGATCCAAGCTCTATGCCGGCTATTTTATCAAACTGAATATTCTCCTTTTTTATTGTTTTTATAATTCTTCTTGATATGAGTTTAAGAATTCTCGGATCGGTATATGCTTTTTTTAGATCTATATAATAATCACTTATTTTTCCAGATGTAAGGACAAATTTTCCCTCTTTTATACATTTTTTTATGGCTTCTTTTAGCATGCCTTTTCACCACCACGCTACCAAGGGACGTCTTTAAGCTTCAGCATATAGCCAACAACGTTTGCAAGCAGATGTAGTATGGGGGTTACAATAATCAAGGTCAAGATAATTTTTGTTGTATAGTCATATATAAAGCTTGACAAAAATACCGCTCCAAAAACAAAATCAAGCTGATCGAGAAGTGGAGCCGGCTTGCCTCTTTCAATTCCTAATCTCCTTTTTATAAAGCTTCCAACAGCATCACCAAGAAGTGCTCCAAAGGAAAGCAGAAAAGATAGAGTATATATGTTAGCATTCTTAAGTAGCGGATTTTCAAGCATGTAGTAAGCCAAGAGCCCAAGTAAAAAGCCCGATAGTGTTCCTAAAACCGTGCCCCTTATGGTAACACCATCACCAAGTATTCTTCTTCCGTCTATAAAATTTTTCCCGAGATCAAGAGGCTTTCCGCCACCAAAGATCAGTGCACTTGAATTTGCAAAATATGCTGGTATAAAGAGATGAAGTATGTATATAATCTCCATAAAGCTTTAATTAAGCAATGCTAAATATAAATTTTATGCTCGAATACTTTCCCTATAAGCTAAGAGAATTTCAAAGAGAATTTATTGAGCACCTAATTAAAAACATTGAAAAAGCACATGTAATTGTGGATGCACCTACAGGCTTTGGAAAGACTATATGCACGCTTGCACCCCTTTTAAAGTTTAATAGACCGATTATATGGGCTGTGAGGACTGGAAATGAGACAGATAGAGTTATAGAAGAGCTAAAAGTCATCGTAAAGAGAAAAGATATAAATATCTTCGGTTTATCATTTAGAGGAAAAAAGGATATGTGCTTAATAGTGAGGAGTATTAAGGAGGAGATGGACTACGAAGAAGCAAGCTTTTTATGTAGAGTAAAGAAAAAGAAGTGCAAGTATTATAAAAATCTGAAAAATTTCGATTTTTACGATTTTTTTATAAAAGAGCCAAAACTATACAGCGAGATACTTATGTTTGCTGAGGAGAATGAAATATGTCCGTATTTTCTGCAAGTCTCCCTTCTTCCTTATGCAACGGTTGTTTCTCTCAGCTATAACTATATTTTTAATGTTGGAGCAAGCTGGGTCATTAGATCAAGAATTAGATTTAAAGATAGCTTTTTAGTCATAGATGAAGCACACAATCTGCAGAAAATTATAACAAATCTAAATTCCGATAAAATAACAATAAATGGGCTAAAAAGGGCAAGAAAAGAAGTAAAAGAACTTAAACACAGAGAATTTATTGATAGGATAATAGAATTTATTGAAAGGGAAGCAAAAAACCTTAGCGAAGATGACATGGAGATAAAAAAAGAAAAATTTGTTTTCGACGTTGGAGTAAACCTGAAGATAACCAAAGAACTTATAAAGATAGGTGAGGATGTGAGAAGAAAGATGATTGCAAGAGGAAAAGCTCCAAGATCAAGTGCATATAAGCTTGGCAACTTCCTGCTTAGGGTTCTTGAGTTTCTCGATGTTGATGGAACAACCCTTATACTTGGAAGGGACTATCTTGAATTCTTTGACATGCGTTCAAGCGAGGTTTTAAAGGAATATTGGAACGATTTCTATAGGATTGTATTTATGTCGGGAACCATAAGCCCTATAGATGCATTTGCAGAAAATATTGGAATAAATTCGTATGCTGGAATGGAGTTTCCATCCTTTTATAAAAAGGAGAATGTTCATAGCTTTATAACACGGGATCTGCAGACGAAAGGAGAAGATATAAGCAAGAGAATGGCAAGGAGATACGTCTATGCAATAGAAAAGTTTTCAGATATGATGAAAGATAAAAATATAGCAGTATTCTGTGCAAGCTACAGAATTATGAACAGACTTCTTGAAAACGGCTTAAAAGAAGCTTTAAAATCGAGAGAGATTTTTGTTGAGAAGGAAGGTATGAGAGGCGATGAGGCAAGAAGAATTCTTGAAAATTTTAAGGAGTGTTCAGAAAAAGAAAGGAAGGGTGTTTTAATAGCAAGTGCTCAAGGGAGATTTGCTGAAGGTGCAGATTTCCCGGGAAAAGAGCTTGAAGGAATTTTTCTCGTTGGAATACCATTCGATAGACTTACTGCAAAAACGAGGGTGTATATAGAATACTATCAAAAGCTATATGGAAGAATAAAGGGAAGATTTTATGCATATATTTTGCCAGCACTCAAAAGAGCAAGCCAAGCTTTGGGAAGATGTTTAAGGAGCAAAGATGATAAAGCTGTTTTTATTTTGGGAGATTCGAGGTATGAAAAGTATATAGCCTTTCTTCCAGACTATGTTAGGAGAAACTACAAGGTTGTTGACAGCAGAAGATTGAAATTTCACTTAAAATTCTTGGAAAATGCTTTAAATTTTTTATAAAATCCTCATTTTATCTGTCCTTATGGGATTTGTCTATTCCTATCTAATTATAGCCCCCTGCGGGATGAGTAATGCAAGGGGTTAGATAAAACTTATAACTTAAAAAACTTAAGTGAAACTCTCAAAAATTTAAGAACAACTCTAAAAATTTTTACATAAAAAATAAATAAAACTAAGATTTTTTCAGCTCTTCTTCCGCAAGCTCTTCAGCTATCTTTTCTTCAAGTATTTTTTCCTTCTGCCTGCCTTTTCTTTCCTTACCTCTCTTGTCAAATTTTGCCATCTTGCTCACCCAATATCTTAATTGTTGGATGCTTGATTTTATTTCTTTTGCCTATGTTCATCAAAAGCGGTGTTATGGCTTCAACTATGTGTGCATTGCTTAAGTTTCCTCCATCCAATGGTCTAAGATTTTTTATGCTCTTTATAATATCCATAACCAAATATTTTGCATCGTCGTCATTTGAAAGAACTATAACATCACCTTCAACTTCTTTCGCTATATCTACAAGTGCCTCGGCAGAAACGTTGTGCAGAGCCGCCACAACTTTCGCATCAACTATAGACGATATCTGCTCGGCTGCACTTCCTTCCTTTGGCTTTATATAGATAAAGTCTCCGTTTACTTTTTTAAATGGAACAACTGGAGAAACGAGAACCTTGTCTTTAAAAGCTTCTGGAAACTCCTTTATAGTATTAATAGTATATTCATATGGTATTGTTATTATTACTACATCTGAAAGTTCGGTGGCTCTTTTGTTGTTCTCTCCGTATATCTTAGCCTCTATGCCTATGCTTTCAAGCTTCTTTATATACTCTTCAGCCTTTTTTTCTGCTTTTTCTTTGTATCTTGAGCCAACTATTATTTCATAGTCTTTTGCCAAGCGTAGTGCTAATCCTTCACCAAAATCTCCGGTTCCACCAAGCAAGCCTATCTTCATTATTTCTTCGTCTCCTTTTTTATTTCTTTCTCAAGACTTTCAAGAACGTTCATAACTTCGTTGCACCAGTTTTTAACTGCAGATATTATTTTATCCTTCACCTCCTCAAAGGGCGTTGCATAATAAACATAGTAGTAACCGCCCTCCTTTATATTCCTCTGCTCTCTGTATATTAAGCCAGCAATGCTTAAATTTTGAAGTGCACGCTGTATTGTGCTTCTATCTTTCCCGAACTTTTCTGTAAGCTCGCTTACAGTTAGCCCGCTGTTTTTAAGAAGCTCTATATACACCTTTGTTTCCAAATCCTTAATCCCAAAAATACACTTCATTGTAGATGTTATATCAGCTTTTTTCCTCAAATCCGGCAAAACTTTAAGAGCCTTCATATTTATTACCTCCTAATGATAATCGGCAAACTTCTTTATTCCCTTAAGCTCCTTTATGAGATTTAACGCCGCTCTTGCACCGTCTCCGACGGCTATCGCTACTTGTTTATCTTCGCTTGCACAGTCTCCGCATGCGTAAACGAGAGGTGCATTTGTTCTCTGGTTCTTATCAACCTTAATCAAGCCATTTTCGACTATTATTCCAAGCATTCTCGCAAAATCCTCAGCTCCACCAGTTCCGACAGCTATAAAGAGACCATCAAGCTCAATTTTTTCTCCGTTTTCTAAGATTAAACCTTCAAGCTTTTCCTCTCCAAAAAGTTCTTTTATAGGAGTCTCAACAATTTTTATATTATTTTCCTCAAGCTTCTTGAATAGGTGCTCCGATATCTCTATTTTATCTCCATTTGTAAACAGGGTTATGTCCTTAGTATAGCTGAGAAGCTCTATGGTTTCCTTTGCTGCGTAATCCTTAGATCCCACTATGCCGACCTTTTTGTCTTTGAAGAAGAAGGCATCACAAACAACGCAGTAGCTTACACCTCTTCCCTCAAACTTCTCAAGGTTTTTTATCCTTGGTTTTATTCTCTTCGCACCGGTTGCGAGTATCAGCCCCTTAGCCCTATACTCGCCCTCTGCAGTTTCGACTATATAGCCTTTACCCATTGCACTCGGCTTTATAGATATTGCCGGCTCGTCCTTAATTACAGCTCCAAATTTTTCTGCCTGCTTTCTTCCTATTTCAATTAAATCCTTACCTTTTATGCTTTCAATTCCGAAATAGTTTTCAATAATCTCAGCTTTTTTTAGAGAACCCTCCTTCGGATTATCGAGAACAAGAACCTTTAGGTTAGCTCTCGCAAGATATATTGCCGCACTCAAACCAGCTGGCCCAGCTCCAATAACAACAACGTCAAACTCCATCTCATCACCTTCCTTTGCAAGGACGTTTAACAAGCTAAATGGTTATTAATAATAGTGACACATCCGATATATATCGCATTATTTTGCTTGATTAATTATATACTGTTCACAACCATATATATAGATTAGCCTCAGCACTTATCGCTTGCTTTCTCTCGTTAATTATAGGTGTTCGTTTGAATGAATGCTGTAAAACTCTGCGAAGAGGCACTAAAAGAGGCAGAAGCTTCAAATCACAGAAGGATTATAGTTTTCTGCGGCAGAAAGTATCACGAAAAGGTTGTCTGTGATTCTCTGGAATTCTGCACTAAAATATATAAAAAAGCAAGCATACTCATTGTAGGCGATGAGAAAACCCTTCTTTTAAATGAAGCACTCGAAGAAGTCCTGAAGAATAGGGAATGCAGCATTAAGTTTTTGAGCTTTGAAAAGAGCATAAAAGCCCTTGGAACGACTTGGGACTTTTTGGTGGTAGACTTAAGAAGAGATTTAACGCCAAACGATATAGGCAGGCTTATAGGTATCGTTAGAGGCGGCGGGCTAATATTTCTTTTAACACCAAATTTTGATTCTTGGATAGAAATGAAAACAAAATTTCAGGAAAGACTCTACACATATCCATATACACTTCAAGATGTGAAAAACAACTTTATAACAAGATTCATAAGAAAGCTTCGTGATTATGAAGGAATTTATATATACGATCTCGATTTTGACAAACCAATTAAAGTTCCTAAGGGAATCTTCAAAAAAAAGAGAAAAAGAAGAAAAATAGAAATTCCAACAAAGCATGAGTTCCCAAGAGAAATATACGAAATGTGTGCCACACAAGAACAAGTGGAGGTCTTAAAGCTTCTCGAAAATTTTATAAAAGACAGCGGAGCGTTTGTTCTAACAGCAAACAGAGGAAGAGGGAAATCTGCAGTCCTCGGCTTGTTCCTTGCATGCTTGGCAAAAGTTTCTAAAAGAAGATTAAGAATTGGTGTTACATCACCAGAAAAGGAAAATGTTAAAACTCTTTTTGAATTTTTTGAAAGAGGCTTGGAGAAGCTCAACATTAAGTATTATAAAAATGGCTACTACGAGGCAAGGAAAATTTTTGTAGAATACAACAAACCCTATCTGCTCCTAAACTATAACTATGATATAGCAATAGTTGATGAAGCCGCCGGAATTAGGGTTCCTCTCCTCTACGAAATAATAAAAAAATTTAAGAAAACAATTTTTTCATCTACAATACATGGCTATGAAGGTGCTGGAAGGGGATTCTCTATAAGATTCCTAAAAGGGATAAAGGAAAAGAACATGGCAAAAATAACGGAGTTTAAGATGGAGGAACCAATAAGGTATGCGAGCGGAGATATAATAGAGAAGTGGCTCTTTGACACGCTGCTACTCGATGCGGAGCCAAGTGAAATTGGTGATGAAGATTTAAAGCTCATAGATAGGCTTAAATACGAAAAGCCCGATGTTGATGAATGGTTTAAGAATGAAAAGAAGGAGAGAGATCTAAGGGAGTTCATAGGGATATACGTGCTTGCACACTACAGAAACAGACCAAACGATTTAGCGGTTCTTGCAGATGCTCCGCACCACAGCGTTAGGGTTGCGAGGCTGGGAAACAAAATAGTTAACGCTTTGCAAATTGCAAGAGAAGGTGGGGTGGAGGATAGCTATATAGATGAAATGCTCAAGGGATTCAAACCAAGGGGAAATATAATACCAGACGTCCTTACAAAGCACTTTAGAAGCAGAGAGTTTGCAAAGCTCGTTGGCTACAGAATTGTTAGAATAGCAACGCACCCAAAGCTGATGAGACACGGTATAGGAAGCTTTATGCTAAGCAACTTAACCAAGGAAGCCCTTGAAAAAGGTTTTGACTGGCTCGGTGCAGGCTTCGGTTCAAGCGAGGAGCTTTTAAGATTTTGGATAAAGAACGAGTTCGTTCCCGTGCATCTATCCTTTGAGAGAAATCCAATAAGTGGTGAGTATAGCGTTATCGTTGTAAAGCCTCTATCCGATAGAGCAGAGGAAATAATTAAGGAGATGAACTACGAATTTAGACTTAAATTCCTCGGAAGCGTTTTGGATGTTCAGTTTGACATTGAAATAGAAATTGCACACCTTCTGCTGAGCACACCTTATAAATATAAGCCTCACTACGAGCTTAAGTTTACAAAAACACAGATAGATAGGATGCAGGCATATGTTGATGAGCTTTTAACATACGAAAGTGTTGCCGATGTTTGCAGAGAGCTTGCAAGATACTACTTCCTCGATACAGATAGAAACTTAAGCCTCAAAGATAGGCAAGAAAAGCTTCTTATAGCTAAGTGCTTCCTTGCAAAGAGCTGGAGAAAAACCTCAAATCTACTTGACATGAAGGAAGGAAGAGCTTTGTATGAGATGAGGAATATTATGAAGAGGCTGTGGAAGGAATACTATGCCGAGAATAGCTCCGATAAAAGTTCAGATTAAAGAAAGCTATTTAGCCTTATTATACTTCTTTTTTCCAATTATTTTGGTTGCCATGCCTATTTTGCTCACATACTTTCTCTCAAAGAACGCTGCAAATGCCCTGTTTGCGGTGCTCTCCGCATACCTAATCCCCGTTGCGGGGCAATATACAGCTCCTTTTCTTGGCATTAATCTTGGTTTAAGTCCAATTTCTGTTGCTCTTTGGATTTCATACGTTGAAGTGAATGTAGGATTGTTTGTAGCTTTGAACTTCGTGCACCTTAGGAAGCTTAAGTCCGTAAATAAATTTCTCGAAAAAACACAGAGATCTGGGGAAGAATTCTTAAATAAGCACAAAAAGCTGAGCAAGCTTACAATTCCAGCTTTAGCAGTCTTCATTTTTATTCCAGTCCAGGGATCTGGACCTATAGCCGCAGCTCTTGTTGGCAGAATACTTGGGATAAGGGTTCTGGATATAGCGGCTGGAATATTCCTCGGTGCAGTGCTTAAATATTCGGTAATGGTGTCTATAATCAAAATCTTCTGAGAGCCTCAGCAAAAGAAAAGGTCTTCAACACCGGATAAAGTCCAAGAGAAAATGGAAGTGCAGAAAGAAATAGCCAGAGATGGGCTTCATCTGCACACGACCACATCGGCTTCTACTCAGCCCTTAGGTTCAGCAAGGGACCTTGTTAAATTCTCCTCTTCACGGAAACGAGTTTATACGTATTTTATCACGTAATGTTTTGTAGATATTTTTGTAACCTTCGATTTTATAGATTTCCTCTAAAAGTTCAAAGATCCTTAAATTAGATTTTAGGCTGATCAATCTCTACTCCCAGTGTATTTTTCATTCTATTATGATAGCATTGGTAGCTTGTTATTTAGGTATGTTGATAATATCATCAGCAGCAATCTGTAATAGAAAACATTATATTTGAGGATACTTTAATTGTTCTCCCAGAGGTGGTTGAATGGATGCAGAAACTAAACGGAAGATTTCCCTCATACACATAGCATATGGAACTGTGCTTGGAATACTCTTTGGAAAATATGCAATAAATGTAGAAAGCTTCTTTGCAGCAATGCTCATAGGATTTGTAATATCATATCCCATCTATATTCTTACAAAGAAATTTTTTAATACAGAGTTTGAAATAAAAGAGTGGATCGTATCTGGCTATGTTTATTTTTTCCTTTCTTGGATACTTTTCTGGACACTTTTTTATAATTTTAATATAACTTAGGTGATATATTATGAAAGTTGTATTTATCGTAGGAATGCCCGGTTCTGGCAAAACGCTGGCAGTATCCTTTCTAAAGAAGCTTGGGCTAGATGTTGTAAACATGGGGGATGTTGTTAGAGAAGAAGCAATTTCAAGGGGTATAGAAATTACTCCAGAAAATTTAGGTAAAATTAGTGTAGAACTTAGAGAAAAGTATGGAAAAGAGGAAGTTGCAAGGAGATGCTTACCGAAAATTATAAAATATGATAGAGATATTGTTATCGAGGGTATCAGAAGCTTCTATGAAATTAACTATTTTAAAAAAAATCTTAATGCCGATTTTATAATCCTCGCAATTCATGCGAGTCCAAAGACAAGATTTGAAAGGCTTTTAAGAAGAGGTAGGGAAGATGACCCCAAAAACCTTGAAGAATTTAAAGAGAGGGATTTAAGGGAACTTAAATATGGGCTTGGAGATGTTATTGCTCTTGCCGATTATATGATAGTAAATGAATATTCTATTGAGTATCTAAAAAAAGAGGTTGAAAAATTTTACAAAAAGTTTTTTGAGTAAAGCTAACCTATGTATGGAAACTCTCCTTCTCTTGGTGTCTGCGGTTTTGCTGTTGCCTCTACAAGAGCTTTCTTTAAGGCTTCCTCAGCTTTTGCAATTTCTCTTTCCATTTCTTCTATCTGTTCATCGAGATCCTCTGTTTTTATTTCTATGCCGAGAACTTCACAGAGCTTTAAAAGAACAGCTTTTGCAGCTTTTGGATCTGGATATGCGCCATGTGTTTGCCCTAATAGGCAGACAGCAAGCTTGTTGTTTTTTGCTGCCATTGGAACAAGTATACCCGCTAAACCGGTAACTCCCAAAACACCTTCAGGAGCATCTATTTTGTCAATATTGAATTTTTCTATAAGCTCTCTACCTTTTTCGTCAGCAAAAACTCCATAAACTTTTGGTTCATCTATTATCTTGCTTTCTCCATAGCCACCAAGAGTATATATTTCGTTTATTTCAAATTCATCGCAGAAATCGAGGATAAGGTTTGCGAGCTCAAAATAGCTTTTCGGATCAAGTCCCTGATAGAGTCCGGAAATAATAAATATGTTGTGCTCCTCTGAGAAGTATATCTCGTTTTTTGATAGATCAACTCTACCATCCTTTTCATATATAACGCCGGGAAGTGCGGCACCCGGATATAGAAAGTGAGGTGAAAACATTTCAGCAATTTTCTTTGCACCCAAGCTTTTTATAAGCTGTTTTCCTGCTAAATATCCAACTTGACCCACTCCAAGCAAGCCTTGGACTAATATACCTCCTTTTTTCTCAGGTTTCTCTATAAATCTTATTACAGATTTTTCTAATCTAAACTTCTCCATGATTATACATAGAGGTTTTATATAATAAAGTTTTGTGTTCCAGAATTAAAAAGTATTGACGACACAATCATACATAAAGACATAAAAAAGAAAAGATTATAAATATACCCAGTAGAAAGATTGATGGATATGAGGCTGGACAAATGCAGCTACATGCTCTGTTTAGGTATTTTCAAAAAAATTTCGGTAGAGCTTAAGATACCACGATGCGTTACTTTTAATCTTCCTAGCTGGGTTAGTATAACGGAGAAGATAATATGCAATCTCGCTTCAATACTTCTTGATTCTCCTTTTCATCGGAGCTTACTACGGGACAGAATATCGCAGATCGACACAGAACATCCTTTCAATCTCCTTTTCATCGGAGCGCGCGAGTGGTATAAAGTGGAATTTAGAACAGAGTTCACAAGTATTTCAATCTCCTTTTCATCGGAGCTACTGTAGTTTTAAGAGTGTTTGTATAAAAAAGAAAACTTTCAATCTCCTTTTCATCGGAGCTAATACAGTTGACATTAAACGGAGAAGAAGCATGGAACTTTCAATCTCCTTTTCATCGGAGCGGACGGCAAGAAGAGTATATAGGGCAGCGAGAAGAGCTTATCTTTCAATCTCCTTTTCATCGGAGCAAAGGGTTAAGGTTAAGGTTATAGCAGCAGGCAACCTTTCAATCTCCTTTTCATCGGAGCCCGCAGGTGCTACAGAGCATGAGGTCGAATTCATGTATAACTTTCAATCTCCTTTTCATCGGAGCGGAGCTCGACATAGATGGAGGCTACGTATATTTCAAACCATTTCAATCTCCTTTTCATCGGAGCTTACTGTAAGGTATACGAGTGAGCATATAAATCGATCAATTTCAATCTCCTTTTCATCGGAGCTTGACCCAATATTCTTTGGTGGACTAATGATTTTTGCATTTCAATCTCCTTTTCATCGGAGCCATTTCTCCGAGATTGTCTACCTCCCACTCGTAAAAATATTTCAATCTCCTTTTCATCGGAGCGGAAGAGTGCTGTTAACGAGACTAAATGAAAGAGCGTTTAATTTCAATCTCCTTTTCATCGGAGCGTTGGTTCGAAATTTAATTGGACAGAGGAGGCGGATAATCATTTCAATCTCCTTTTCATCGGAGCTTGAGGTTATAGATAGGATAGTTAAAGTTATTGAGGACAGATTTCAATCTCCTTTTCATCGGAGCCTAAAAGCGTAGTCGTGCTAATGCCGCCGAACAAGAAATTTCAATCTCCTTTTCATCGGAGCCTACATGCTCGATGCCATACTATACTACATGAGCATTTAATTTCAATCTCCTTTTCATCGGAGCGTTAGAATGGGCAGAAAATAAGGGGAAGGAAGGTGTATTTCAATCTCCTTTTCATCGGAGCAGCAATGCAAAGAATGAACCTATTGGAGTTAGTTGTAACGATTTCAATCTCCTTTTCATCGGAGCTCGTGCGTGTTGAACAAACAAGAACATAAAAGTTAAAAACATTTCAATCTCCTTTTCATCGGAGCTCCCTTCTGAAATCTCCGCAATCTTCAAGGAATCTAAATTTCAATCTCCTTTTCATCGGAGCCGACGAAAAGCCGTTCGGCAAAGGCGTTTACCACAGAATTTCAATCTCCTTTTCATCGGAGCGCAGATTAACCGAAAAGCCGAAAATCTGGGCAAAAATAAATTTCAATCTCCTTTTCATCGGAGCATAAAAACAAAGAGAGGAGGAAGAAGAAAATGAACATGACATTTCAATCTCCTTTTCATCGGAGCTGCAATAAATATGAACACAAGAGATACATTAGTAGTTAGATTTCAATCTCCTTTTCATCGGAGCCACTTAAAGTATATTGTAGGTTATATTACCGCTGATAGAATTTCAATCTCCTTTTCATCGGAGCTTTCTAATTCTTCATCTTCATATATTATACCAATTACCATTTCAATCTCCTTTTCATCGGAGCATAAACCACATAAAAAATAAGGGGTGTTGAAGCATGGAGATTTCAATCTCCTTTTCATCGGAGCCACCCAGAACCATTGATAGCAGAAATAAGAAGAAGAAAAATTTCAATCTCCTTTTCATCGGAGCTGAGAGCCATGAGGTTGGCTGGTAGGGTGAGGAAATGTGTATTTCAATCTCCTTTTCATCGGAGCCTATTGCTTAAACTTAACCAAAAAATTTGCGCTGTGCAATTTCAATCTCCTTTTCATCGGAGCTGAACACTTATGGCAAATATTTTTGTAATTCAAAGTTTTATTTCAATCTCCTTTTCATCGGAGCTTGTTTGAGAACTCTGAAGCACCACCTACATTTTTTGAGTATTTCAATCTCCTTTTCATCGGAGCTCTCGCTATTTCCTCGCCAGTATTGCTGTCTTTGCCATATTTCAATCTCCTTTTCATCGGAGCGATAGAAGGAGATATAAGGTTTAACAGATTTAGTAATGTAATTTCAATCTCCTTTTCATCGGAGCAAGTGGAGTTAGAGGTTTACAAGTGTCCTAACTGCGGAAATTTCAATCTCCTTTTCATCGGAGCGAGCATGAGCTCTGTAGTTCCAAGCGTAGTTCCACCACGTATTTCAATCTCCTTTTCATCGGAGCTGATAAATTCTTTGCTCTTTCTCGCTTAATTTGGCTCATTTCAATCTCCTTTTCATCGGAGCCTGCTGTTATTGCAGTTGGAAATGTGAAGAAAAATAATATTTCAATCTCCTTTTCATCGGAGCATAGAAAAGTTTGGGGAAATTGGAGATATCAAAACAAGATTTCAATCTCCTTTTCATCGGAGCTTACAATGAAATCAAGGAACTGTATGATTCTATCGAAGAATTTCAATCTCCTTTTCATCGGAGCTCGAAAGGAGTAACTTCCCCCTTTTTCCCCTCGTAGTAGTATTTCAATCTCCTTTTCATCGGAGCAAGCTATTTATTAACGGGCAATTGGTTGGTGAATACGAATTTCAATCTCCTTTTCATCGGAGCCTACACATAGACACGAGAATAGGCATAAAGCAGTGCAAATTTCAATCTCCTTTTCATCGGAGCTTCTTCACGCCAACCACAACAATCACAATAACCAATCCATTTCAATCTCCTTTTCATCGGAGCTAAGCATGCATGACTACGACATGTTCAATGATGCAAAGTATTTCAATCTCCTTTTCATCGGAGCAGTATTGGAGAGGCTGGCGAAACAGGGTAAAATTCAGTTATTTCAATCTCCTTTTCATCGGAGCATATACCCAATCTGATAAAGCCATTTATATCACCTTATTCATTTCAATCTCCTTTTCATCGGAGCCTGTATAGACAGGGAAATCTAAGAATTTACGAGTATGAATTTCAATCTCCTTTTCATCGGAGCTTATGGCGTTTAACCTTGTATCAAAGGGCTGATTCAAAATTTCAATCTCCTTTTCATCGGAGCGCAGAAAAATTGCTCCAACGTGGGTTGCTCTTCGCCCTCGGGCTCATTTCAATCTCCTTTTCATCGGAGCAGTGTAGCGATCCGCAAAGCGTGTTTTATAAGTTCATATTTCAATCTCCTTTTCATCGGAGCTCGTTGAAATATGTCGTGTTTTGAGGCAAGTAAATTGTTACATTTCAATCTCCTTTTCATCGGAGCAAAGACATAGTTGTAAAAGAGGCAAGCGGCATAGCCGCAAGATTTCAATCTCCTTTTCATCGGAGCGAGGTTATAATGAGAACTGAATTTGGGCTTGTAGACGTATTTCAATCTCCTTTTCATCGGAGCCAATGTTTAAAAGCATTGCAAATACAAACACAGGTGTTATATTTCAATCTCCTTTTCATCGGAGCCGAAATTCTCAAAAAATTCGATGAAAGAATCAGTAAACAATTTCAATCTCCTTTTCATCGGAGCATATTGCTTGTATTTCTTGTGCAGAAAGAGCGACGTCGTATTTCAATCTCCTTTTCATCGGAGCCATCTAGTTATAGATTACATATTGAGCAAGGCAATGGAATTTCAATCTCCTTTTCATCGGAGCTGGGATAAGGGCACTGAGTGGATAAAACAGCATGGAATTTCAATCTCCTTTTCATCGGAGCTCCTCTTCGTTTCTAAGGGCGCTGATCAAGTTCTTTGTATTTCAATCTCCTTTTCATCGGAGCTAAATCTCTTACTTCTTCAGGTGTTATTAAGCCTCTCATTTCAATCTCCTTTTCATCGGAGCAACCAGCGTTTCTGTTTTTGATTCTTATGCCTTTTAGTTATTTCAATCTCCTTTTCATCGGAGCTCTAAACTGTGAAAAAAGGCGTATTGTTTCATGCAACTAATTTCAATCTCCTTTTCATCGGAGCATCGAGCTAATTCTTGATGCTATAGCAGAATTTAGAAAATTTCAATCTCCTTTTCATCGGAGCATATATTACCTCTCATATTAATATTTTTAATAATAAAATTTCAATCTCCTTTTCATCGGAGCTCCTCGTGCTTTTGTATCCCTCTTCAAACGGCACGTTGACATTTCAATCTCCTTTTCATCGGAGCAGTTAATGTAACTCTCAGGCAGGTAACAACGACAGAAGAATTTCAATCTCCTTTTCATCGGAGCTGATAAATTCTTTGCTCTTTCTCGCTTAATTTGGCTCATTTCAATCTCCTTTTCATCGGAGCAACAGCATTTCAAGCGTGCTTGACACAATACCGAGCGAACATTTCAATCTCCTTTTCATCGGAGCCTATATATAAAAAAGCATATGATACACCTTACATAAATAGATTTCAATCTCCTTTTCATCGGAGCTTAGAGCCAGAACATAAATGGGTAATTGTTCCAACTGTGTAATTTCAATCTCCTTTTCATCGGAGCATACTCAGAATTTTGAAGGAAAATGACATAACACCTATATTTCAATCTCCTTTTCATCGGAGCTGTTTTCAAGATTTACGAGTATAACAAGCAAGTTAAAATTTCAATCTCCTTTTCATCGGAGCATACGACGAAATATTAGCAGTTCTTATAGATGAAGTGTTATTTCAATCTCCTTTTCATCGGAGCTACGATTATTATTAATAGGTGGTGGAAATGGTTAGGGTATTTCAATCTCCTTTTCATCGGAGCTAGAGGAAATAAGCCATCTTCTCAGCGCCATAAACTATCTAATTTCAATCTCCTTTTCATCGGAGCTCCTAAGGATTCTGCCTTTCCTTTTACTGCTCTGTAGGGTTATTTCAATCTCCTTTTCATCGGAGCAGAGAATAATTCATACAAGCTATGATGCACAGTATATACCATTTCAATCTCCTTTTCATCGGAGCTGTTTAACAATAGATTAGGGGATGTTCTATTCATATCTAATTTCAATCTCCTTTTCATCGGAGCATAGACTGACTGTTCCAACATCACCACCAGATAGACCAAAATTTCAATCTCCTTTTCATCGGAGCCATAGTGTTGTTAGGCTATGCATTATATAAAGCATTTGCAATTTCAATCTCCTTTTCATCGGAGCAATAAGGACATGAATCCACAGTATTGCAAAAAAATATATTTCAATCTCCTTTTCATCGGAGCGTTTTAATAATTTGCATTTAAAGCTTGCCCTCTTTTATTATTTCAATCTCCTTTTCATCGGAGCAACAAAATTAACAGAGCTTAACAGAGAGCTCAACAAAGTATTTCAATCTCCTTTTCATCGGAGCATGGTGGAACTAATATTGATTCAATGGGTTTGGCTGTAAATTTCAATCTCCTTTTCATCGGAGCTCCTCTGCCTGCCATCAACCGCACAAGGGCAAGGTTTCGTATTTCAATCTCCTTTTCATCGGAGCAACAAGAACTTACCTGATAAACAAAGAAAAAATAGGTGGATTTCAATCTCCTTTTCATCGGAGCATAGCTGTAGTAGTCTCAAGAAATAGAGCATACATGGAGTTATTTCAATCTCCTTTTCATCGGAGCACCAGCAACACATGTCAATGCAGGCGATCATTACAGGCTAATTTCAATCTCCTTTTCATCGGAGCTTTACGGCATCTCGAAGGCCTGTGCTGACATGCTCGCACATTTCAATCTCCTTTTCATCGGAGCATATAATCACAATGCTCGGCTGGGTGAGCGAGGAAGGCATATTTCAATCTCCTTTTCATCGGAGCTCTTCGAAAAAGTAGTGTTCCCAGTGCTACAAATGAGATTTCAATCTCCTTTTCATCGGAGCACAGCATGCAAGACAAACATTAATACAAGTGCTAAACCAATTTCAATCTCCTTTTCATCGGAGCTTAAGGCTTCTTACGTATTGCATACAGGACTTGACAAGTTATTTCAATCTCCTTTTCATCGGAGCACGTTAGGCTTGCCTAACATCAAGGCAAGCCTTACCTTAATTTCAATCTCCTTTTCATCGGAGCACAGAAAGAAAATTCACATTTGATTATCCAAGTGATGTAGTCTTATTTCAATCTCCTTTTCATCGGAGCATTATGACACACCTCTGAGAAGCGTGTCAAATAGTCAAATTTCAATCTCCTTTTCATCGGAGCAAGCAAGGTGCCGCCAGATGCCATCGTAAAGGCTATTGATTTCAATCTCCTTTTCATCGGAGCTGGTGTTGGTCTCGTCGGAGAATACATAACAGTGTAGATATTTCAATCTCCTTTTCATCGGAGCTTACATTTTGTCAGGGATTCAGCAAAAACTAAGCGACGCATTTCAATCTCCTTTTCATCGGAGCTACTTATATTCAGCACATTTTGCTCTACTAAGTATGCAAATTTCAATCTCCTTTTCATCGGAGCCAAGGAGCAAAAGAAACGGCTGAAACTGCTAAAAAAATAAATTTCAATCTCCTTTTCATCGGAGCTGAGTTCTGTGATTGGTGTGGTGAGGTGAAAATAAACATTTCAATCTCCTTTTCATCGGAGCCACTCCCTCACCCTATAACAAATAACCTTACTATTATTATTTCAATCTCCTTTTCATCGGAGCTTGTGTCTATAGTTATGCTAAGTGTGCATCCACTTAGATTTCAATCTCCTTTTCATCGGAGCTTTAGAAGGTTGGGATTCCAAACTTAAATCGGTTAAACCATTTCAATCTCCTTTTCATCGGAGCTTCTTTTTATAAGAGATACCCTTTGTGCAGAAAAATAACATTTCAATCTCCTTTTCATCGGAGCATAAATGCAAAAGTTCTAAATTGCTGGATACTCGGAAAGTTATTTCAATCTCCTTTTCATCGGAGCGATGATTAGCAGAGCTAAAAAAGCAATACATGCCTGGCATATTTCAATCTCCTTTTCATCGGAGCGGGAGATGCACCCATAACTCCAGAAAGTGCCGAGCTTGTATTTCAATCTCCTTTTCATCGGAGCTCGGAGCATGTTGTTCTTCCTCTTACTCTTGAGTAAACTCTTCTATTTCAATCTCCTTTTCATCGGAGCTTGTTAAACCAGCAACAACTATATCAAGTTATAGGGGTATTTCAATCTCCTTTTCATCGGAGCTCCATTTTCCTCTACTTACCACTAATTGGTAAGCATATAATTTCAATCTCCTTTTCATCGGAGCGAAAATAGAGGAATCGCAAAGAGAGATACAGAAATTCATATTTCAATCTCCTTTTCATCGGAGCTGCACCAAACATTGTGGCTGATCCCCTTGAGTTAACGGATTTCAATCTCCTTTTCATCGGAGCTAATAAGTAAAATCTTCAACGTTGATGTTCCAGTGAACAATTTCAATCTCCTTTTCATCGGAGCATAGAAGGTAGGTTAATTATTATGGGAGATTGCTATATAACATTTCAATCTCCTTTTCATCGGAGCCCTAACTGTGGAACGACGTCTTCAAAGTGGTGGAAAATTATTTCAATCTCCTTTTCATCGGAGCGGGTGATTTTATGAGCCTAATAGGTGATATACTTAATTTAATTTCAATCTCCTTTTCATCGGAGCATTGAAAGGATAAGTATAAAGTTGAAGAGAGCTTATACCATTTCAATCTCCTTTTCATCGGAGCCCTACTACAGGTTCTTTAGGCATAGAAATGATAGAAACATTTCAATCTCCTTTTCATCGGAGCTCCACTTATGAATCAGTCCCTTCATAATATCATAAACTATTTCAATCTCCTTTTCATCGGAGCTTGCAAAGAAAATTGATAACATCCTTACAGAAATTTATATTTCAATCTCCTTTTCATCGGAGCTGAAAAAGAGATAAAAGAAGAAGCAAAGAAAGAAATAAAATTTCAATCTCCTTTTCATCGGAGCAATGTATTTAAAACAGCAACTTCCAGAGGTAAAATAATATTTCAATCTCCTTTTCATCGGAGCTAATGAAGAGGAGATTGTTTTTGAGGTGTTCTACACATTTCAATCTCCTTTTCATCGGAGCAGATACTCTAACATTATTTGTATAAGTATAACAGCATAAAACAAACTTGTTTTAGCATGCACTACTTGAACACGAGCATATATCAAAAAACTTTATAAGCAAAAAACAAAATGTTCGAGAACATGCGGTCCCGAA
>JALTZZ010000127.1 GCA_027051165.1 archaeon
CTAAGCGCTCTGTTATAAAGTTCGCAGCCTTGAGTGTCCTTTTATTGGGCATGCTCATTTCTCTGGGATTTAACAGCAAGGAAAAGCTTCAAGCCCTTGCTGAGTCTTGACTCAGCAAGGGGGTTATTTAAGTAATTATACTATAGGCAATTATACCATACAAGATATACTACTAAAAGCTTTTAGTAGGAGTTTTTAATAAGTTTTTAAAAAGAGTTTAAAATTGACAGGGAAAAAACGGGCGGATGGCGGGGGCTCTGGATCACTGGCAGTCAGATGGTATATGCTCTTCCTAAATTCTTTTATAAATCTTTCGAAATCTCACAGCTGTGAGAGATTTTGTGGAATTCTTCTCATTTAATAATTAATTAGAATTATAATTAATAAGTAATCATAAACTGACCTTAGTTATAGAAAAGGAACTATAGTCTCTGTTAGGTATTAACTCAGCAATAAATTAAAATCTAATTACTCTATAAACAAAAAAATTATTCTTGAACAGCCATCAACAAATATTCGTTCATGTCTTATTAAAATTCAGATATAAGAAAATGACTCAATAAGTATTAAAAAGTTTTTTATTTTTAGATGACAATATCTAATTATGGAGAATTCAGAGGCAGAACTCCTAATAACTGGCACTCAGGTTAACTACTACTTTATCTGCAAGACAAAGCTCTGGTTATTCAGCCGCAGCATAACTATGGAGCAGGAATCAGACTTGGTAAGGCTTGGAAAGCTTTTACATGAACACAGCTACGAGGATAAGGAAAAGGATGTAATTTTTAAAAGAATTGTCATAGATTTTGTAAGAAAAGGTGATTATATCGAGATACATGAGGTAAAAAAGAGCGATAGGCTTGAATTTGCGCACTTAAACCAAGTCCTATACTACATATACTATCTGAAGAAGCACGGAATAAAAGCTAAAGCCGTTATAAATTATCCGAAGCTTAAGAGGAGGATTTTTCTCAAGCTTGATGGCGAAAAAGAATCTTTTATCGAAAACATTTTAGAGGATATTAAAAGAATAGTCTCACTTAAGAGTCCACCTAAGCCGAAAAGGAAAGGATACTGCAAATCCTGTGCCTATTATGAACTCTGCTTTAGCTGAGGTGGTTTTCTTGCACAGAAAAAACTACTACATAACCTCAGACGGCATTCTTGAGAGGAAGGAAAACACAATTTATTTCGTTAACAGAGATAGGAGAAGACCGATACCTATAAGTCAGATATATACAATCTATGCCTACGGCTCGCTAACCGTAACGTCTCAAGCTCTAAAGCTCCTCGCAAAGAACGGCGTTTTAATCCACTTCTTCAACAAATACGGCTTCTATGTTGGAAGCTTCTATCCGAGGGAGAAGCTTATCTCTGGAAGCATGGTTGTTGAGCAGGCTAAACACTACTTAGATAAAGAAAAAAGGCTTAATATTGCAAGAAGGATTGTTTACGGAGCCTGCATGAATATATCAAAGAACCTCTCAAGATACGGATTCAAGGAAGCATGTATTGAGGTAGATAATATTCTGCGTGAGCTTGAAAATGCCAAAAAGATAGCTGAAATAATGAATGTAGAGGCGAGAGTAAGGGATTTATACTATCAACACTTCAACAAAATATTTAAAGGCTTTGAGTTCGAAAAGAGAACGAGAATGCCTCCTAAAAACGAGATAAACGCCTTGCTGAGCTTTGGCAATTCTTTACTTTACGGCACTGTCTTAAGCGAACTATACAACACCCAGCTTAACCCAACCATAAGCTTCCTTCACGAACCCCCATGAAAGGAGATTTAGCTTAGCTTTAGATTTAAGCGAAATATTTAAACCCTTAATTGTTGACAGACTCATATTCATCCTTATAAATAAAAGGATTATAAGAGAGGAGCACTTCGACAAAGATTTAAACAGGTATCTTTTAAATGAAAAAGGGAAAAAGATATTTTTGAAGAGCTACAACGAGAAGCTAAACACGACAATAAAGCACAGAGATCTAAAGAGGAAGGTTTCCTACCAAAGACTAATAAGATTGGAAGCATATAAGCTTGCAAAACACATCTTGGGCTTAGAGGAGTACAAACCCTTTGTTATATGGTGGTAGCCTTGTATGTTATAGTTGTTTATGACGTAAACGTTGAAAGGATAAATAAGGTCAAGAAGTTCCTCAGGGTTTATTTAAACTGGGTTCAGAACTCTGTTTTTGAGGGTGGGATTACAGAGAGCATTTTAGAGGAAATAAAGATAGAATTAAGAGATATCATAGATAAAAACGAAGATTCAATAATAATATATAAGTTCAGGAGCAGAAATGTCCTTAAAAAGGATATATTAGGGATAGAGAAGTCTCCCATAGATGAGGTTCTCTAAGAAAAAATTTATAAATAAAAATTTATAAATGATTGTTTAGCATGTTCACGCTTAAAGCTGCTGAAGGAGAAAACTTCGTTAACAGAGAGGAGCTTCTTAAAGAAATGATGGATGAACTCTCAAACTTAAACTCTACCGATGGCTATGCCCTATACGGAATAAGGAGAGTAGGGAAAACATCTATACTTAAAGAGCTTAAGAGGAGGCTTGAAAAAAAGAAGAGAATTGTTCCCATATATACCTCGCTGTGGGACTTGGTAGAATTCTCCGTAGAGGAGTTCTGCAGGAAGCTGAGCGAAGAAGTTTTAGATAGCTACAGAAAGCTTTTAGGAATAAAATTTAGAGCTGTAGAGCTTTTTAAAGCACCTTTATCTCTCATGAGAAAAATTTCCTCGTTAAAAATTGTCTATGAAGATATAGAATTCATTCTAAGCTTTAAAGGTGAAGACCTAAGCACACTTATAGAAAGAACCTTTATGCTACCAGAAAAGCTTGCCTCAGCTACAGAAACAAAGTGCATTCTCATGATAGACGAGTTCCCAGATATTGTGAACTTGGAGCTTAAAGGAGAGAAGGCTGGTATTAGAATAGTGAAGAAGATAAGAACAGTTGCTGAAAAATGGAGAAGAACAGCCTTATGTATCTCAGGCTCTATAAGGAGCACCTTGGATCTCGTTGCTCTTTCACCAGCCTCGCCATTTTACAGACAGCTTATAATTAAGCAGGTAAAACCCTTGGAGAAAAAATACGTTGTAGAGCTTCTAAAAAAGAATCTCGATATAGAAGATGAAGCTTGTGATGAGGTTTACAGATTCTCTGGCGGGATTCCATTCTACGTTCAGTTTATAGGCAAGATTCTTTCGAGAAAGAAGGGTAGGATAAGGATTAAGGACGTTAAACTAGCTGAGGAGGAGTTTCTGAACGAAGAGGGAAACATCCTCTTTATAGGCGATTTTGAAAGACTTAGCAGAGGTGAGAAGCTCGTGCTAAAGGCTCTGGTTCAGGGAGGAGAAACTCCAGCAGAGGTAAGGAAAAATATAGGTGGCAAGCTCTCCAACCCATCAATGGTTCTGAAGATGCTTGAAGATAAAGGAATCGTTGAAAGAAAAGAAAGGGGAAGATATAGAATCGCCGACCCTGTTTTTAAGCTCTGGCTTAAGAGGAGGTTTTCTATTGCTTAATCTTGTAAATTTTTAAGAACAAATTCTCTAACCTTTTCTACAATTTCTATTTCTTCCTTGGTATCTTTTTCATCGATATTTTCCAAGGAGCCTACATCGTATCTTGTTAAAGTGGCATGAGAACTCAACTTATCCGATCCATTCATTTCAAAAATCTTTGGATTAAAAATTCCTTTTTCTATTAAGAAAGCCTTTAAAAATAATTCTACAGATTGTTGTAACCAAAAGCAGGAGCTTTTATACAGTCCAATTTCAAAGTTCTTTTTAGCTATTCTTAAATTATCCTCAGCTAATTTCAGGAATTCTTTAGTTTCTTTTTTCATGTTATTATAACACCTTCTTTTTCAGCCCAGTAGTAAATCTTTCCTATATTATTTTATATTTTCTTCGAAATACACTTTTCCAACTATTATCAAATCCACTGGACTGTTTAATTTTTTTATGAGCTCTGTGTGAAGTTCGGAATAAAACTCCCAAAAATTTCTTTACTCAGATTATCCTTGATCACTACTAAAATATCCCAGTCAGTACCTTCTGTATAATCACATCTTGCCCTTGAGCCAAGCAAAATTATCTTAACCCTCTTGCTGAGTTATGACTCAGCAAGGGCTTGGAGCTTTTCCTTTTTATTAAATCCCATAGATACGAGCATACCCAATAAAAGGACGCATAAAGCTATGAACTTTGCAACAGAGCGATTAGAATATCTATGCAGATTTTTTAAGGAGTTTGAGAACCTTGAATAAATCCTCGATAATGCTTCTAACGGTTTTAAAATTCTCCCACGAGTTTAAAAAACTCTCGAAAGCAGAAAAAAGCCAATCGTAGAACCTCTTTACCTTTTCGTTTTTCTGAGCTTTGAAAGGGTGCGATAATCTCCCTTTAATTTTTTTAACGTTCAGATTTCTCTTAGGAAATATGAAAGGGAGAATTTTATACCACATAATGCTCTTCCAGTAGTTTTTCTGAGCACAGAAATCTATATCTATTTTACCACCTTTTTTCAGAACTCTCCTTCTCTTAAGGTCTTTGACGATTTCTAAGAAAAGTTTAGAATCGTTTGGCGAGCCTTCGTATAGATAAAAGCCTACCGGTTTTAAGGATGGATATTCTATAACTAAAGCTAATTTAAAGCCCTTGTAAAATCCCTTTCCTGGTGCATAGCCCCATTTATACTCAATTTTTTGCTCTCTGAACAGATTTACATCGGTAGTATCGAGGAGCTTTACCGAGCTCCTCTTAATAAACCTGTTTATAACTGATAAAAGCTTTATGAACTGATCTCCGCTAAATCTGCTGAGGAAGCTGTAAATCTCATCTGCAGATGGAATCTCTGCAGCTCTAATCTGAGCTCTCCATTACTTTTAAGCTCCTCTATCTGTTATGCTTCTCTCAAAGGATATAGCTGGGTGTCTTAGATCAGGGATTAGAGGGCTTTTCATGCCTATCACCGGAGAAGGGGTTAATACCCCCTCTCCTGTATAAATCTTTCTGCGTTTCGTCTGGGAAATTTTGCTTCGTTTCTAATGCAAATGTCCTTTTATAAGAAAACTTGTTTTCTCTCGAAAAATTTGTTTTTATAGAAAAACTAACCCTCTTGCATTACTCATCTCACAAGGGGGTTATATTGTATCATAGTTCTGGTTAGGAAGAAGGTCAAGGGCAAGATGTATCTCTACGAAATTAGGTATGAAAATGGTAAACATGTTTGGAAATATGTTGGTAAGGTTACTAATGAGTTACCAACGACCTCTATAAAAGAAGCTCATTTTGCTTGTAAAAAGGTGGGCCCGGGGGGGTTCGAACCCCCGACCTCTCGCTTATCAGGCGAGCGCGCTAACCAGCTGCGCCACGGGCCCCATGCTATTTAATAATTAATAACATTAGCAATTTCATAAATGTGCCTCTAACCTTATAAAGTATATGGATGCAAAAAAGGCTAAGGAATATAAAATAAAAACGTTAAAATCTACAAGCCCGGTTTCTATGCCTACAATTAAATATGCAAAAGTATGCGAAAAGAGTGCCACAAACAGAGGATTGCTTGTTTTTTTCATAATATTATAGCAGAGACCTATTACAATACCAAGAAGAGCTGAAAAAATAATAACTCCAGCAACTCCATAATCATAAAAGACTGTTCCGTATAACGTTGACGTCATCGAAATATCCTCTACACCGAACTCTCTTGCAATTATTGTTCTCGGACCTAACCTTGGTCCCGGTATAAATCCGAGAAAAGAAGAAAATGTTGAAAGCAGTATATAACCATGAGAGTAGCCAAATATAGCATAACCAGAATAATACAGCTTTAAAACGAGGTAGTCGTATATGCTCAGAGTTAATGCAATTCTGTCAGCAAAAACGGATATAGGAGTAGCAAATGCACCAAAGCTTGAAATTCTATAGATTCCTATCAAAATAATGGACAAAAAAGAAGCAATAACTAAGATAAACACTCCTTTAAATCTTATTATTTTATAATAATACATTATTATTAAGAATCCCAAAAGCGAAACAATAGTCTGAGTTCTATATCCTAAAAGCGATATCAAAATTGTTGAAATTGCTGCAATTAAAAAAACTTTTATCTTCTCACCCCGCTTAGCATATATACTACCGAGAATAAAAAACGCAAGGACTAAGAATGTTGAAGTATATGTAAAAAGAACACTAAGCTTCTTTCTCGCAATAGGTTCAAATAGGGGAATTTTTCCAGCATAATATAGATCAGCAATCAGTGCAGCTAAAGATGGTATTAAGATAATAAGAGCTATTTTTTTGCATGTAGAGCTTGATGGTTCATCAAATTTTAATTTTTCAGTGTTCATAAGATGGAATGATACAAAAAACGATAAAATTCCCAAAATTATAATAACAAAAGAAATGAAGGATACCTTATAGCTGCTTATAATCAAGATCAATAGATATACAGATGCAAAGAGCAAGGGAGGATAGAAAATTCCTTCATCTCGGCGATCGCTTTTAACATTTTTTTTGCTTTTTTTATTTATTTTATCAGCAAAATTACTAATTTTTCTGATTATTTTAGAATTTTTTTCCGAATTTATTAGAAATTCTCCAAAAAAATTTAAAAATTTACACGTTCTGCTGTTTTTAAAGCTTCTTAAGATAAAACAGATGATTCTTATGAAAATTGAGTATTGAAGGTTGTTATAGTATGTTTTCGATGCAGATTTCATTTTTTACACCGATGCATTCTTTACCTAAATAAACATTGACGTTTGCATAATCTATGCCCATGTTCTGGATTTTTTCAAGTTCCTCTATCAATATCAGGTCAACGTATAGATATCCATTTACAACCTTCGCATCTACACAGTAGTAGCACTCCAGATTTGACGATTTTAAAAAATTCTTTAACGAGCTTACATTTTTTGGAACTATAAAACCGCTTATCAAGATTTTTTCATTTTTGCTTTTTAGATTTTTTATTTTATTTATTAGATCATGTAGCGTTGTATTTTTGAATATAAAGTGATATTTAGCTACGGATTCGTAGAGAGGAATAAACACTATATCCTCTGCAGCAACATCTTCTCTATATGCCATAGTCCCGCCTACTGCAAGTGTCGTTCCATCTTTTAATCTCAAGAACAGCGATCCTCCACCCGCTTTATATACAACACCCTTCAAAAAAACCCGTCTTTCTGTCGGATCTCCTATGAATCTCCCAGAGATCTCAGCCTCTATCATGAAGCCTTTGCTTGAAAGTTTTTTAAAATCTTTAACCGCTTTATATATCTCATCTCCCCTATATTCAAGCTTCTCTGCTTCAAAGCTTTCTTGCAAAGCAGATTTATATGCAGCTACAATTATAAGCAGAAGCACGATTACTGCAGCACTATTCTTTGACATTTTTTCTCCCTTTTATTTTCAGAAGCTTTGTTATATCTGCCCAGTATATATAGACGGCAAGAAAAATTGTATTTGCTACAAATAATACCATGAAAAACTTTTCGAAGAAATCCTTGAGCACCGTGGTGTATGAATCCCCAAAAATTTTTGTCAAGAAGGCAATGTAGAGATCGTAGGGAACATCTATATTTTTTATGTAATATCTGAAAACGTGCTTTACTACGTTGTCAAGCTTATCTATTGTAAAAGCTACGTGAACGACCATTATTTGAAACGATGAGAGCAACAATGCCAATATAGCTATCTTCAATACCTTATGCATGATAATAACTCCCCCGATATTTTTAAAAAGCTTTCGGTTGAGATTTAAAGATACCTTAGGTATCTGAGCAGCATTTCTCCGAGCTTTGAAAGTCTGTAATATTTGTGATGAGTTCTTGTTTCTCTTTTTGGTTTAGCTTTTCTGTGCTTTCTTTTTATGACTTTTGCCTTACACTCTTCAACAACGTTCATGGAGATTAATTTATTAACAATATTTTTTGCTTCTTCTTTTTTTATAGAGATGTATCTTGCAACTGTTCCCAAGTGCTCACACTCTGCGTAGCCAAGGAATTTAAGAACATCAAAAGCTTTTTTATGCCCAGTTTTTAGTTCAAAGTATTTTTCGATGTTTCTCAAAATCCTTAGTATATGATCCCCGATCTTCGAAAGTCTATAGTATGTATGGTGCTTTCTTACCTCGTGTGCAAGCTTGTATTTTGCCTCGGTTCTCTTTACCGATGATCCGTGAAATCTCTCTATTATATTCTCTTCCTCGAGAAATTTCAATATTTCCCTTACATCCTCCATCCTAAGTTTTGTATTTATTTGTATAGATTTTGCATAGTCAAGTTTTGCTCTCTTTAGATGTAGCAGAACTAAAAGATGTTTAACATCAAATTTCCTCAGAAAACTTTCATTTAAGATGTTATCCTTATTGCTCATACTCCCCTTTTGAGTTTTGGATTTATCTCTGCATTATTTTCCCGTAAAATATTTTAAATTTTTGTTACATCTATTATCTTATATGTAAAATCACCGTTCTCCCTAAAAATCTGAACGTCAACGAGATACCTCTGGGCATTTTTTCTTCTGCTTCTTACGCATATTAGCCTTACTTTATCTTTGCTTTTTCTTAAAATTTTTATTGTATAGTAAACATTTCCGTAGCAATCAAAAATAACATTATTTTTATTTTTTCTGTCAGATAACCAATTTATAAATCTCTCTGCAAGGCTTCTTTCTTCCATGTTTATAGGCTATTCTACTATTATTTAAACTTTTTGATTTGGGAATTCGTGGCACAAATGTGGTTTTACATTAATGTCGGCTAAGAAATCTTCGTCCTTTAGAGCAGAAATGAATTAGGGATATAGGTCGAAGGGTGGATTTGTGTGCTGTGGGAGCTAGCAAAACACTTTCAAAGAGATTTCGCAGAGATAATAATATGCGAACAGCGAACGCAAAAAAGATTAGGAGAACCAATGTTTTCAAGCTTCATCCCAGCAAGGAGCAGGAAAAGGAGCTTTTCAAAATGTGCGAGATGTCAGCCGTGCTGTGGAACAAAATAAACTACATAAGGAGGCAGGCTTTCTTTAAAGACAGATTCAGCTGGGAGGAGGGAGTTAAAGAGCTATACAACGAGTTTAAGCAGATTATAGGCTCAGCAGCTGCACAGCAGATAATAAGGAAGAACGACTTTGCTTGGCGCAGCTTCTTTAAGCTAAAGAAGCTCCAGAGCAAAAACAAGCTGTCTAAGCACATAAAAAAAGTTTCGCCACCGAGATACTGGAAGGACAGAGAAACTGGCAAGAGAAAGCTTATGACAATAATAAGAAGGGACTGCTACCGCATAGAAAAGAGCTCTAAGGGCAGGAAGTATCTTGTTTTTTAAGGGCATGAGGATAAGGATAACCGGCAAAGCTAAGCAGCAAGGCAAGCAGGGGCAATTAGAAATCTTCTACGACGATTTAACTAAGAGCTGGCACGCTTATCAAACCGTTGAAGTGGAGAAGCCTAAAGCTAAAGGAGATAAAAGAGCTTTAGTTGACATCGGAGCTGTAAACCTGATAACCGCTTGGATAGAGTAAGAATGACAAGCTGTAGCTTTCAGTGGCAAGTCTATCTTAGCGGACTGGTGGTATTTGAGCAAGAGGATAGCAAAGCATCAGAGCATTCTCAAAAAAGTAAACGATGGGCACAGTTCTAAAAGGCTTAGAAAGCTATACAGAATAAGGCAGAGAAGGTTTAGGCACTATGTTAACACTGCTGTGCATAAGTTCGTTAAACTCTGCTTAAAGAAGGGCGTTAAAACGATTTTCGTTGGTGATCCCAAGGGTGTTAGGGAGAACAACAATAAAAGCAAGAAAATAAACTCCATGGTTCACAACTTCTTCAGCTATAGGTATATTGTCGAAAAGCTTAAAATAACTGCAGAGAACTTCGGCTTAGAGGTTAAATTAGTTGATGAGAAATATACCTCATTTCGTTGTCCTTACTGTGGATCAGACAAGTTTATTAGGAGAGGCAGACGGTTTAAGTGCCTTAACTGCGGTATAGAAGCCCATAGAGATGTCATAGAGGTGCTCTGAATATAGCCCTCATCTCGGTGAAGCCTTCTAAGCCGGGCTCCGCGAGAAGCAGGCTTAGACGGACTGAGGGAGGAGGGTTTAACTGGATGCTTGCTCACCCAGTGCTTTTAAGGGTTGAGAAGTCCTTAGAAGCACAAACCACCCATTAGGGGAGGAGGTCAAAGATCAACTTGTGCATATGTATTGGAATGTTTATTATGCATTTTTGAAACTACGAAAAGAAAAATTTATAAAATAACTTATCGAAATTCTTCAACAATCTGATAATTTAATGAGGAATATGTCCAAGAAGCAACGTG
>JALTZZ010000128.1 GCA_027051165.1 archaeon
ACGAAGGACATTTCGCAGTCTAATTGAGTAAATTCGGGTTGTCTGTCGCCTCGTAGGTCTTCATCACGGAAGCATCTTGTTATCTGGAAATACCTGTCGATTCCGGAAACCATTAGCAATTGTTTTAGTATTTGCGGAGATTGCGGCAGTGCGAAGAAATTTCCTTTGTAGAGCCTTGAAGGAACAATAAAATCCCTTGCTCCTTCTGGAGTTGTTTTTATGAAGTAAGGAGTTTCCACTTCCAGAAAGCCTTCTTTTTCCAAATTTCTACGAATGGATTGATATAATTTCGCCCGTAGAATTAAATGTTTTTGCATTATAGGTCTGCGGAGATCCAAGTATCTGTATTTTAATCTTAAATCTTCAAAAGCATCCGTTTGGTCTTCTATGAGAAAAGGAGGCAATTCCGCTTTATTCAGTAGGTTTATTTCGTAAATATCCACTTCAATATCTCCTGTCGGGAGGTTAGGGTTCTTGCTTTCGCGTTCTATTACTTTTCCTTTTGCTTGGATAACATATTCTCTGGTGTATTGTTTTACTTGGTTTATTAGTTCCGGGTTTTCAATTTTCAGTTGCGTAATTCCGTATCTGTCCCTGAGGTCAATAAAAATTATAGGACCTAATTCACGTATTCTACGAATCCAGCCTGTAAGGACAACGTTTTCTCCTACGTTTTCAATACGGAGTTCTCCGCAGTTATGAGTTCTGTAGCTTGTTTTCATTTAAGTATTGTATTTTTTGTTTTTTCCAAAATGTCAAAGGCTCTTTCTCTTGATTTTCCCTGTGCATATACACGTAGTAGAGGTTCTGTTCCCGAAGGGCGAATCATTACCCATTCATCGTCTTTGAAGTGGAATTTGAAGCCGTCAATTGTTTCTACGTTCAGGACTTCGTAGTCTCCAAAGGATTTATATTTACCTTCCTTGCAGTTTTGTATAATTTGTTGTTTTTGTTCTTCTGGGAGTCTTAAATCGTAGCGCTGGACGTCAAAAGCTCCTACGACGGAATGAATTTCGTCAATAATTTGCGGTAAATCTTTTCCGAGAGTGTTCATCATTTCCAGAATTGTAAGTCCTGCGTATATTCCGTCTCTTTCGGGGATATGTCCTTTGATAGCCATACCTCCGGATTCTTCCGCTCCGAGCAGCCAGTTGGATTTTTTAAGTAGTTCTTTTATTATGTGTTTAAATCCTACGGGAACAATTGTGCAGGGAAGTCCATACATTTCACACATTTTTTTTGCTTTTGTCGTGGAAGAGAAGGAAACCACTACGTCGCCTTTTAGTCCTTTGTATTTATGTAAGTAGTGAATTAGGATTAAAATTATATGGTGTGAGTCAATGAAGTGTCCGTTTTGGTCAAAGAGTCCTATTCTGTCTGCGTCGCCGTCGGTAGCTAATGCGAAGTGTATGTTGTTTTTTCTGACAAATTCCCGGTATTCTTTAAGATTTCTTTCAATGGGTTCGGGAGGAGTTTTTCCGAAGAGAGGATTATGTTCGCAGTGCAGAGTTAGAGCATTAGGGAAAAGCATGGGAATTACTCTTTGTCCTGCGCCATACATAGCGTCGTATCCTATTTTGTAGGGACCTTGTGCCAATTTTTTTACGTCAAAAGTTTCCCTAAGATAATTTATATATAATGCTTCTGCGTCGTAGAATTCTATTTGTTTTGTTTTGGCGAAGTATAGAAATTTGTCGGGATAGTTAGGGACTGTATCAGGGACAAGGTCTTCAATGATTTTAATTTCTTCGGGGGTTGTAGGACCTCCGTAGTGAGCTTTTACTTTGAAGCCTCCGTAGTAGTAAGGGTTATGTGAAGCTGTCAGTATTATTCCTGCGTCTGCTTGTTTTTGCGTTGTAGCGAAGGCAAGCATCGGAGTGCTTACGAAGTCGGGAGTTAGAAAGACTTTTATATTATTGTGAGCGAAGACATTTGCTACGGTTTCTGCGAATTTATCTCCTAAGAATCTGCAGTCGTATCCAAGTAGGACTTTCGGATTATCTTTTTTTTGCAGTAGCCATTTAGCGGTGGCTTCCGCTACTCTTTTTAAGTTATCAAAGGTATAACTTTCAGCTATTATAGCTCTCCAGCCGTCTGTTCCGAATTTTATTTTATACATAACGAATTTAATTTTTGGCAAAGGTATAAAATCATAGGTAAAATTG
>JALTZZ010000129.1 GCA_027051165.1 archaeon
GATCTGCTATTGAATTTATGTTTGATTCTCTGTTTTTATTCTGAAATCCGTCTCCAACTCTTATCTCCTTGACGTTGTGCCTTAAAGCAAGCTCTAAAACGAGGTTAGAGACTGCATGAGCGAAGTTCCTAAGCAATCTGTGAACCTTAACCCAGAGCTTCTTTATCTTCTTTTCTACTTTATGAAACGGTAAACCTTTGTTCTTGAATATCCAGATAGTTTTGCAAGCTCGCTTGCGGTTGTAGTTCCATTTTTAAGCAGTTCCACATAGATCCTTGCCTCTGCCTCTGAGAATCTAAACTTCTTTAAACTTTTAAGAACTTTTTTATCATTACTATAAAATTTTGTTGTTAACTTACTTAACAATTATTAAATTATATTGACAATTAACTGTTGCGAAAACCGAATGCTTTAATTGTGGTAATACTGATCAGCTTTGAATATATGGCAATTGATAAATATGTTAAAGACGGATTAAAAAAATAATAACTGATATTGTTGAAAAGCTATCTGCTCTCAAGTAGAAATTTGAAACTGCTATCAAAGCATCCTAACTTTTATTAATATCGATAATTTATAACTATTCAACGGCTCAAAAAACAATCTTTACAGAAGGTAAATAAATCATATACTCTGGACATAAATTTTAGGGGTATAAAGATGATTAAAGAAAAGCTTGAAAAAATAAAAAATCAAGAACTATCAGCAAAAGAAAATGTTGAAAATTTTTTAGCTAAAATAGAAGAAAAAGATGATGAAATAAACGCTTTTATTGAAATAAATAAAAAAGCTGTTGAAGAAGCTAAGAAAGTTGATGAAGAGATAAAAAAAGGTAGAAATTTAAAGCTTGCAGGTTTAGTTTTTGCTATAAAGAGCAATATAAATGTAAAGGGATTAAGAGCTACCTGTGCAAGCAAGACCTTAGAGAACTACGTATCAACATACGATGCGACGGTTATAGAAAGGCTCAAGAAAGAAGGAGCGATAATAATAGGCATGACAAATATGGACGAGTTTGCATGTGGAAGCAGTGGAGAAACAAGCTATTTTGGTCCAACACTTAATCCAAGGGCAAAGGAAAGAATACCGGGTGGTTCAAGCTCTGGCTCTGCAGCAGCTGTTGCTGGCGAGATGTGCGATATAGCCCTTGGAAGCGATACTGGAGGAAGCATAAGAAATCCAGCCTCCCATTGCGGAGTTTTTGGACTTAAGCCAACTTACGGTCTTGTTTCAAGATACGGATTAATAGACCTTGCGATGAGCCTCGATCAGATAGGCCCTATATCAAGCGATGTCTACGGCGTTGCAGTAGCGCTTGAGGTTATAGGAGGCTACGATGTAAGAGACAACACCACCCTAAAATATAAACCAAAATACGAGCTAAACGGTGTGGAAAACTATACAATAGCCTATGCAAAAGAATTTGAAGAGATTTGCGATAAAAGAATATACAGCGAATTCCTAAAAGGATTGAGGATTCTCGAAAATAAGGGTGCAAAAATTGTTGAAATAAGTCTACCTAACCTTGAAAAAGGGTTGCCGGCATATTATTTAATTAACTTTGTCGAATTTTTCTCTGCCACAAGAAAATTTGATGGAAGAAGATATGGATACAGGATTGAGGAAGTATGCGGAAAAGAAGTTTTAAGAAGAATTCTTCTTGGAAAATATATAAGTCAGAAGGAATACAGTGGTAAGTATTATAAAAAAGCTCTTAGATTTAGGAACCTGATAAGAGAGGAAATTTTAAAAGCCCTTAGCAATGTAGATTTAATTGCAAGTCCTGTTACTCCAAAGCTGCCGCATAAGCTCGGTGAAGAAATAGAACCTCTTGAAATGTATAAATACGATATCCTAACGGTTATTGCAAATCTCGCTGGAATCCCTGCTGGAGTGGCACCTCTCTCAAAAATAAACAACATTCCTGTAGGTATACAATTCCAAGCAAAGCCTCTTGAGGAGCAGAAGATTATCAATGCAATGCACGCTGTGGGTGAGGAAAAATGAAGGTAATGATAGGCTTTGAAATCCATGAACAGCTTAAAACGCAACAAAAGCTTTTCTGCGAGTGTAGCACGGATTACATGCATGCAGAGCCAAATACAAACGTATGCGAGATATGCACGGGCATGCCTGGAGCTAAGCCAATGCCCTTAAACGAAAAGGCTTTGGATGCGGTTATTGCAATAGCTCTCATGTTGAACTGCGATATAAAAAGGGAAGTTTACATACAGAGAAAGCACTACGACTATCCAGACCTGCCAAACGGATATCAGAGAACATCAACGCCGATAGGAGTTAACGGAGAGCTTGTGGGCGTTAGAATATGGGAGGTGCACTTAGAGGAAGACCCGGGAAAATACGATCCTATAACGGGCAGAGTTGATTACAACCGCTGCGGAGTTCCCCTTGTGGAAATAGTTACAGCTCCAGATATTAGCTCAGCTGAGCATGCGAGAGAGTTCTTAAAAGAGCTTAGAAAGGTTCTTGAATATACCGGAGTTGTAAGGGAAGAAGGAGGAACGATGAGAGTAGATGTCAATATAAGCATTGAAGGTGGAGCAAGGGTAGAGATAAAAAATATAAACTCAATAAAAGGAGTTTATAGAGCTATAAAGTTTGAAATAGCGAGGCAACAGAATCTTCTAAAACGTGGTATAAAAGTTAAGAGAGAAACAAGAGCTTTTCTTGAAGAGCAGATGATAACAAAAGCTATGAGAACAAAAGAAGAAGCTCAAGATTACAGATACATACCTGATCCAGATTTATTGCCTATCTTTATAACACAAGAAAGAATAGAAAAAATAAAGCAAAGCTTACCTGAATCTCCTTTCGAGAAGGAAAAAAGATTTATAAAACAGTATGGAATCGATGCGGAAACGGCAAAGGTTCTTGCAAGCGAGCTTGAGCTTGCAAATGCCTTTGAAGAGGTTGCAAAGCACGTAGATGCGAGAATAGCTGCACTGTGGATAAAAGATGAGCTTAAGAGAATCTTAAACTACAACGATTTAACATTTAAGCAGAGCGGTATAAAAGCTGAACACATAGTTGAACTTATAAAGATGATGCAGAGCAAAGAAATTACACAGAAAACAGCAAAGAAAATAATGGAAATTCTTGTAAAGAACCCAAAATCTCCTAAGGAAATTGTTAAAGAGCTTGGATTAAGTAGAATTGCTGATAAAGAATCCCTTGAAAAAATCGTGGAGGAAGCTATAAATGAAAACAAAAAAGCTGTTGAAGACTACCTAAACGGAAAGAAAGAAGCCTTGAACTTCATTGTAGGTGCTGTAATGAGAAAAACGAGAGGAAGGGCGGATGCAAAGATAGTCCTTGAGCTTATAAAATCAAAGATTTCTGCGTAGTTTTCAAATTTGATTTTATTTTTTTAAGATTTTAAAAGATTTAAAACAATAAATAAAAAACAAAATTTACTCCTCTTTCTCAGCAATATATTTCGCGAGGTCTGTCTTTGTTATTATGCCAACAAGTTCATCGTTGTTTAAGACAGGCAAACCCGATATATCGTGCTCAAGCATCTTGCTTACCACATCTTTTATCCTTTCGCTTGGAGAAGCTGTAACTACATTCTGAGTCATAACGTCCTCTACTATTAAGTTTCTTACCCTCGAACTCTGGTATCTGTCCGAGAGTTTTTTGAATACCCCAAAAGCTTTTGCTATATCTTTTTCTGAAAGAATTCCAACAACTTTTCCTTCTTCAACGACGACTACTCTGCCTATTCTGTTGTCGAGCATTAGCTTTCTTGCATGAACAAGCCTATCTGTGGGTTTAACTGTTATTACAAATTTATTATATATAGGTTCTATAGGTGTTTCATCATCTTTTAAGACCTTAAGTAAGTCTGTTGTGGTAATGATTCCAACGAGCTCATCGTTCTCAACAACGGGCAGAGAGGAAATTCTGTTCTCAACCATGAGCTTTGCACACGCCTTTATGCTCGCATCTGGGGTTATTGTTAGGGGATTTTTTGTCATTGCAGTCGCAACATGCAAACGCGAGGTTGTGCTCCTCCCATACTTATAGGATCCCAAGGTCTCCATGATGTCCATTGCTGTTATTATTCCACAGAGCTTTCCATCATCTGTAACTATAAGCCTGTGAATACCTTTTTTAAGCATTAAATCAAGAGCATCTGAGAGTTTTCTACTTTTATCTATTGTTATAAGCTCTTTTGTCATTAATTCTCCTACTTTTATTTCATCAAACCTCATTTAATCCACCTCCGCAAGCGTTTTTGTTATAGTTGTTTTTGTTATTATACCGACAAGCTCTTCATTCTCAACAACTGGTAGAGAGGAGATTTTATTCTCAAGCATTGTTTTAGCAGCTTTTGCAGCATCCTCTTCTTTATTAGTTGTTATCAGATCCTCGCTCATTAAATCCTCAGCAACTACGGGCAAAAGCTTTACATGTCTATATCTCTTTCTTGATGCACTTGATTCCTTTCTTACAAACATTATTTCCTTTACTCTCACTCCCGTATCTTCATCGTGAAGATATATAAAGGAGAGGTCGCTTGGAGTTATAATCCCTATGGGCTTGCCATCCTCAACAACTACAACCCTATCTATACCGCTTTCTTCAATTACTTCAACAACGTGGTTTACCGTATGAAATCTATTAACGGTAGGAACATTTTTTTCCATAATATCGCCAACTTTAAATCTATTTTCAAAGTTTTCAGCAAAGGCTCTTAAGAGATCTGTTGTGGTAATGATTCCAACGAGCTCATCGTTCTCAACAACGGGCAGAGAGGAAATTCTGTTCTCAACCATGAGCTTTGCACACGCCTTTATGCTCGTATCTGGGGTTGTTGTTATAAGGTTTGTTGACATTATTCTGCTTACAGCAATTTTATCTATTGGTCTTCTCTTCCACAAACTCCTTTTTGTGGCTAATGCTTTCATCAAATCTTTTTTTGTTACAATGCCAACGGGCTTGTTATTCTCTATGATAATTACCCTGCTGAACTCGTTTTTAAGCATGAGATTTCTTATGTATGCGATACTGTCCTTAGGGCTCGCAACAACTACCTCTGCTGTCATATAATCTCTAACATACATCCTGATCACCTCCGTAAAATTAAGGTGCTACTCAGCAAGTGCTCTGACAATATCTCTTTCAGTAAGAATACCAATTAACTTTCCATCCTCCACTACACAGACCGTTCCAAAACCTGTTTCTTCCATTATTCTTGCTACATCTCCTAAATCTTTGTCCTTTGTAACTGTTGGAACATTCTTGCTCATTATTTCGCTAACTCTTATATTTAGAACGTCCTCTATGCTGTTGTTCTTTATCTTTTCAAAAATTTCGTTCTTTCCTAAGAAGTTTATTATCATTCTCGTTGTCAATATACCTTCTAAGAAGCCAACGCTTACAACTGGAAGTCTCCTGAAGCTGTTTCTTACCATTATCTTGCAAGCATCTCCAAGCCTTGTTCCCGGGGTTACTGTTATAACATTTCTTGTCATGTAGTCTTCAACCTTCTTTCCAGTAACCTTCTCCGCAAGCAAAAAAACGAAATCCCTCTCTGTAACTATGCCCTTTACCCTATTTTCATCATCTACTATTACAACACCACCTATTCTTGAATTTAATATTAAACTCAAAGCATCTTCTATACTTGCACTCATATCAACAGTAATAACGTCAGTAGCCATTATCTCTCTTACAGAATCATTTATACTTGCTAAAAAATTTCCGTTATGCTTTTTTAGGAGAAGTTTAGCCTTATCACCTCCACCCAAGAATTCTATAATATCGCTTGATCCGATAATACCGATAAGCCTGTTTGTTCCAGCATCAACTACGGGAAGTCTTCTAAACCTGTATTTTGTCATCGTATCTATTGCTCCTTTAATTGTCATTGTTGGTGGAATCGTAACCACATTTGTGCTCGCAATTGTCATTATAGAGCCGGCTTTTTTGGATACTTTACTTTTAAAGCTTAGAGGTCCATAATCTCCAGATTTAATGACATGCGGCTTATCTCTAACATCATCCTTTGTTCTTCTCGTGTCTATGTTGAACTGCATGCCTACCACCTTCTCTTTAGTAATATGTCTCTCTTGCAATATTAATCTTTATAATGTATCGAAGTTTGAAAGAATTACGTCGAAAAATATTTTGGTTTACCAATCAATTAACAGCCTTTATTTATATATTTATAAATAAAATTAACGAAAAAAAACTAATTTCATAAAATATAAAAAAATCTTTAAATTTAAAATAGATAATTGAAAAATATGTCGTTATTTTGCTTTATTAAATTTTTTTAATCTTTTTTATATAATATCTAATATAATCCTCATTAACATTTTTAACAAGAAGAACATAAAGATGTTTATTTTCTATAATACCACCAACTATCTTACCTTCAATCCCATAAATTGGATATGTCTTCTTACCCCCAACAAGCAAAAAAATTAAGAACGATAAGACGTCAAAGCCTGATGAAGAAAATGCTACCCAAGAAAGAATAAAAATATGGACACCAAAATCGTATTCAAGAGCTCTTGAGATTATCATGAGAGAAAAGAAAAACAGCAGCGGTGATATTGATGTAATAATGCACGCTTTCCCCTTCATCTCCCTATATTTGAGGACTATTCCGTGAATTGTAAAATGAAATCCCAATCCTTCAACTTTCATTAACCTTGCCGCAATATAGTGCACAATTTCATGTGCCGGAATTCCCAGAATTGCTGAAGCTATGAGAGAATAGAGATATTTTTCCTGAAAATAGAAGGGATTTATAAAAAGTCCAAAAAAGAAGAGAAGAAAAGTGATGATATATGCAGAAGGAACTATAAACATGGGCTTATATATTTTTATCATCATCTCTTTCTCGCGACTATCGTTATTATATCACCATCTTCGACGACGTGATCCAATCCAACTCTCTGTCCATTAAATTTAACAGATTTTCCCCATACCTGTGCATATCTGAAGTTATCTCTCAGATCTCTATGTATTTTCAGACAAACATCCTCTATTGTAGCCCCTCTCCTTAATATCATAGGCTCTTTTAAATCAGCCTTTTTTCCCTGAGGTTTCATGTAGACTCTTATGAAGTCCAAGCTTTTGAATATAGCCTCCTTAAGCATGTCTATGTTCGTTCCTTTTTCGGCAGATATATAGATAGCATCGCTGTGCATTTTTTTAATATTTTTTAAATAATCTTCATCTACGAGATCTATCTTGTTTATAACCTTTATAGCCTTAACATATTTTCTATTGCCAAGTATTGCATCTATGAATCTGTCTATGGTTACGTCTTCTCTAATTGTTACCTCGGCGTTGTGAATTCTGTACTCACGCAGAATCTCCCTTATAGTAGATTCGCTTATTTTTGTAAGCTTTACGGTAGAACTTATTCTAATTCCACCCCTATCTTTAACCTTTATCTTAACCTGTGGCTCATTCTCGTTTAATCTTATTCCTGCCTCATAAAGCTCCCTAAAAAGAACATCAAGATTGTGGGCATTGAAAACATCGGATACTATTAAAATTAAATCAGCACTCCTTACAATGCTCAGAACTTCTCTTCCCATTCCCCTTCCACTGCTTGCACCTTTTATAAGCCCCGGCAGATCGAGAAGTTGTATTCTCGCACCCTTGTATTCAAGCATCCCCGGAACAACCTCTAAGGTTGTAAAATCATAAGCTCCTACCTCTGATCTTGCATTTGTAAGCTTATTTAAGAGTGTTGATTTACCAACGCTCGGAAAACCAACTAAAGCAACAGTTGCATCCCCACTTTTTCTTATTCCAGTTTTCTTTGCTTTTTGAGAACTTCTCTTTCTCAGCTCTTCTTTAAGTTTTGCAAGCTTTGCCTTAAGCCTGCCTATATGATGCTCTGTAGCCTTGTTGTATGGTGTTCTTTTTAGCTCCTCCTCTATAGCTTTTATCTTGTCCAACATTTTTTAACAGAAGTCCCTTTAACAATAAAAAATATTAAAAATCTATTTAAGCATCTTATCTTCGTAGCTCCTTAAATATTCACTTGATCTCTTTACATCAACGAAAAGCCTTGAAACAAACTCTATATCCTCTTTTTCTATTTTCTCTCTGCCCCTCTCTTTTGCAACCTCGTAAGCTGGTGCTATGAGTTGCATGGCATGCCTTAGGCTTGTTTTATATCCTATATCTGTCAGAAGCTCAAGTGCTTCACTGCTCAAATTCACCTTTTCCTTTGAAGCCCTTATTTCAATTATCCTTCTTATTTCATCCCTTTCATAAGGCTTCGTGTTTATTATGAGCAGTCTATCGAGGAGATCGAGGGGCATTCCATGCGGTGAGGTTATGTCTGTTCCCTTTATCTTTGTAAATCCTCTGTTTGTTGCGAATATTATTATTGGTGCTAAATCCTGCTCCATAGCCCTGTTCAAGAATGCAAAGGCATCTATATCGAGCATTGAGCATTCATCTATGAAGAGCACGCCAGGTATTATTTCAGCCCTCCCCTCGCTCACCCACTCTTTAACTGTTTCATCTATTTTGCTCCTAAGCTCGTTGTCTATCTCCCTGCTCGTAGCACCGAAGAATATGCTGAATAAATCTGTGCCACGTCTTGCATTTATAACGTCAAGCTCATGGAGCGTAACTGTATAGACAAACTCCTTCTCCTTAAAAACGCTTCCATCAGGCACTGGAACATACTCTTCGGTAGCTATGTAGTCGCTCTTCTTAGCCTCTTCGCTCTTTCCAACTTTTACTATACGCTTGCCGTCTACATCTATCTGAATTACATCGTTCTTCTCAACGCCGAGCTGCACAAGCTGCATCGCATAGTTCTGGTCAACACTCAACGTTTTCTTCTCCTGCTTAGTTGCTATGGTTATAACAGCTTCTTGCGGAATCTTGTAGTATGGATTGTAAGGATGCGGCATGTAGTTTATCTTTATATCTTCAACAACTCCCTCATATACCTTCCTATATTCCCTAATACGCACACCTATCGCCTTTCTTAGGGCTTGAGTTAAAAATTCTGTTTTCTTCATCTCACTTGAATATATTTCGCTTGCGGTTATTGGAACAAAAGGCACATCTTTTCCAAGCTCCTTTGCAATCCCAAGTGCAATTGCGGTTTTACCAGTGCCTGGTGGACCAGCTATTAGCACACCTCTTCCAGCAAACTTTCCGCTCTTAACAAGCCTAACAACAAGTCCAGCAGCTTCTCTCGCCTCAACTTGTCCAACTAATCCATCTCCTTCCTTTTTAGCCTTTAATCCGTCTAAACCAAGCCCTGTTATATGCGAATGTGCACTTATTCTTTCGAACTCTTTCAAGCCGCTGGCAATCTCCCTTATACCCTGCATAGCACCACCAGAACATTATATTAACTTTAACTTACTAAAATCAAATTATAAGTATTATTATGAAAAGATGGAAAAAACAAAAACTAAAAGTAAAACAAGGAAATTTTACATACAGCTTTTATGACACTTGCATGCACCGTAAACTTTTTTCTTTTTAATTTTTCTAATCATCATTTCTATCACCAATTTTACCTTATTGTTTGCATTTAAAAATTTTTCTCGCAAAAAATGAAGAAAAAGCAATTTTTCGTGATACTTTTTTAGATTTTTTGTTATTCCCGCTTACCAGAGCTTAAAAAAATAAAAACAAAAATTTTATGTAAACAGCTCGAAGTTGCTTATTCTGAGGAATCCTACAACTTTATCGTCTTTTTCCAGTGGAATCGTTGTAAACCACATCATTACGAAGGGTGTTCCAAGCTCTACCTCTGCTAAGCTTACATTTTCATAGATGAATCCATAGATTACGTTGTCCTTCACTATATATCCATTTTTCACTTCGCTATCCTTTAGTATTTCCTCAGCCTTCTCCTTTATTTCGTCGAAGTCTATCTCCTGCTGTGGTGCACTGCCAAATGCATAGCTCCACATTGGGCATGCGTAGCCAAGCTTTGGTCCATGACCTAAGACGGGCACAGTATATCCTTGTGCAAATCCATATCCATGCATGTAGCCGAACTTTGGCTTCTGCACTGCAAACCCATATCCCTTTCCATAGAACCACCAAGGCATTGCTGTTACGCTACCTACTACTGCACCCAACACAAGCAAGCCAACCAATATTCCCAACACCTTCTTCATATGTTCTCACCTCCTCACATATGTAAGTAAATTATTACATATGAAAAGATTATTGTAATAAGTGTTTTCTGTGTAAATGGAATTATAA
>JALTZZ010000130.1 GCA_027051165.1 archaeon
CCCCATAATACTTCGAGCTTATAAAGACTGAAGAAAGTGTTCGCTTTTGGTGAACAATATATAACATAAAAATAAGAACAAATATATTATGATTCAACAAAACAGAAATAATACAGGCGAAAAATTAATATTTAAACATTATGCAGTCTTTAACCTCTTTTTCGAGCATTATATTCAAGCCTTCGAGATGCTTAATTTTCTTGATTTCAAGCGCTCCTTTTTCGGTTTTAACTTCTTCTAAGCCTGCTTTTTTTATAATATTCTTTACACTGATTCTGCTGTCGTATACGGGTATGAATAGAATTCTTCTCCTACCTTTAAAGAAAACGGCGATCAGAAAGATGAAGTGCATCTTTGAGCTTTTCTTCATTTCTCTTACAGCATCTAACATTTTCAAAGATTCGTCTTTTAAATAGATTTTACTCGCTTTCGTTGATTTTACGGAGAAGAAGTTTACCTTTTTGCCAATAAACTGAACAACATCCACACCGTGAACGTAAACACCGCTAACGGGGAGCTTGAAGCAAAAGCCCTTAAGCATTTCAACAAGCTTCTTCTCGTAGCTCTATCCTTTTTTGTGAACTCCAACCATGCGGAGTTTATAGCCGTTGTGGTTGATTAATGTTGCTGACCTTCACAGCTGTGAGAGTTTGATTTTTTAAGCTCGCCTTGAGCGAGCTGGTAGTTCACCAAGGAATAACTTTTTAATCTATATTGTTGAATAATCATTTATGGAAAAGGAGCTTTATGAAATTTTGAGAGACAGAGCAAGGTATTTCCTAAAGATATCTGAAGAAGATGCAAAAAATTTGAGATACGATATAGCGCTCTTTCATATAGAACAGGCTTTACAACTTGCCTTAAAGGCTTATCTGCTTAAAACAAAGGGGGACTTTCCAAAAGTTCACGATCTATTCACACTCATAGAGCTGACGGATAACAAAGAGGTTAAGGAGATAGCGGATGAAAAATGGTATGTTGTCAACATTTTAATAGATGCATACTTAGCGAGCAGATACTTCCTCAGGAGGTATGGTGAAAGAGAGTTTAGAGAAGCATACAATTTTGCAAGGAAGGTGTTTGAGTGCTTGAATATATGAAAATTTTAGAGGAAATGAATAAGGATTTTGAAAAAAATAAAGAGAAATATTTTAGGAAGATTAGGGAGATTGCGGAGAAGTATAATGGGAAAGCCTACATATTCGGCTCGTATTTAAGAGGAGAAAGCTTGGCTGGAAGCGATGTTGACGTATTGGTTGTAGTTCCAGAGAATGTTGATAGATTAAAAGTTCTCTTTGAGCTGAGAAAAGAAATAAAAAATAGAAAATTCGAGTTCCACGTCCTAAATAAAAAAGAAGGAAAACTTTTTCTTAAACTTATCGGAGAATATATGGAGATACAGGGTTTGCTGAGAAATTATGATTCATGAATTCTCATGATTTTTAATTATAAATACTTTCACAGCTGTGAGGAATTCAATTTCCTTAAGATATCCACGATTTTTTGAGGCTAAACAGCTGTTTATAAATATTACCATATCTTCACAGCTGTGAAGGATGCGGGTTTCATGGAAGAAATCTTTAACCTCACAGCTGTGAGGGATTAAAAATTATATGCTGAAGGATACCAAAGATTTATAAATTTGGTATCCTACAGTAAATTTAAGGAGCTTGTGAAGAGGTATGCAGATCTGGAAGTGGATACTCTTCTCACAGCTGTGAAGATAAATCTATCCAAAGACGATCCCCTCTTTCACGATGTTCCTGTAGAAAGCTGAGTTCATTTTCTGGTTTGGAATAGCGTTTGTTTGGTTTATAGGAGTAATTCTGTTAATTGTCATCGTTGCAACCTTATTCTCTTAATCTTCTATCTTGATGAATTTCGCAGCTGTAGGGAGATTAATTTTCACCTTCACAGCTGTGAGAGCTCAAACCAATTGATAATTTATTAAGAAACAATGTTCAGCAGATTTTTTACGGTCTTTGTTTCTTAAACTGTTGAACTTAAAAATACATGTCAAAAAATAAAAAACAAAAAATTTATAGATTTTCAATGATTGGTCTTATAATCTTTCTGCAGCTCTCCATAAGCTCTGTTACAAACACATATGCTACTAACAAAACTACAACCAAGACGATAATCTCT
>JALTZZ010000131.1 GCA_027051165.1 archaeon
AATATATTACCTACTATATTTTCGCCATTAAAATCGTAACAACATATTGTAATGTCTCCGTTCCATAGAAATACAGTCTTCCTAAACCAGGAGCAAATTTTGGGTTTATTTCTAATTTTTAACAATTTTCTATTTTTATCATATAAATATCTCATATATTGCTTTTTTTTAGGAAAAAATTTATCTGCAAGTTTTAATTTATTGTCATTATCAATCCAACTTCCAAGTGATACTGATTTTAATGAAATAGCATCAAAACCAATGTTTTTAGATATTGAAATAATATCATTAATTTCATGCTCATTATGCTTCATAACAATAAATTGAAGTCTAATAAACGGTTTAGACAAACCAAGAGAATTTCTAATATCGATAATTCGTTTTGAATTTTCAAGTACTCTATCAAAATCCCCATTTTTTCTATATTTTAAGTAAGATTCCTGTGTAGCGCCATCAATAGCCACATCCAAAAAATCTAACCCGGCAAAACATAATTTTTCAGCATATTTATTAAGTAACATGCCATTAGTACTTATATAAGTATATATACCTCGTTTAGATGCATATTCTACCATTTCTGCAATATTTCTATTTAAAAGTGGTTCACCTGCGAAATTCATATCTATTCTTTTTACAAAAGGAGAAATCTCGTCAATTATATATTTAAAATCATCTAACTTAAGATATCCTTTTTTTCTTTTCATATTATTTGCCGTTGGACATAGTACACATTTTAAATTACAAAAATTTGTTGGCTCTATAATTACGTGTGATGGTTTTAAAAAATTTAATATTTTACTTGGAAGATTGGGTAATATATATTGCCCAATATTTTGATATATACATGATATTATTTTTTTCATATTTATCCTCTCATTAAATTTATTTACTTCTCACATATAAAAAAGTATCCCCGGGTAATAAAATATTTCCTTCTATTAAATTTTTTATAAATATTCCACAAAAATTTGTCCAGAGGTATTGTCGCAAAAGAACAAACATATGCTAATATATTTCTCAATAAATTTGGTTTTATCATATCAATAAAAATTTGAAACCATACAGATATCGGACCTCCCACAGGTATTATTTTTATAATCTTAAATTCTTTGAGTAATTCTTCTACACCTTCATATGTAAATCGCCAGTAGTCATTTTCATGATATCCAAGAAAAAAAGGCACAAATCCTATAACTATTCCATCTTCTGAGAGGACCCTCCTGCTTTCAAGCAATATCACATCAAAATTTTTGTAGCAATGCTCAAGAACCGACATTACTATAACAGCATCAAATGAGGAGTCTTTAAAAGGCAGATAGCGGCCATCTGCAAAAATTGATGGGCTTCTATCTCTAGCAATCTCAATGGTTACAAGATCATATTTACAATCGCCATTAAATAATATTTTATTGAGATCTCCATATTTTATTGTAAAATTTCTCTCAGAATCTGCGCCAATCTCAAGTATTCTTGAATTTTCTTTTATACGTATTTTTTCTATATCCTCCACTGGTACAGCACCAATTTTCATAGATTGGCCCTCAGAACTGTGTTATGCCTGACTTCGCACATATTTTGAGTATGGACTTTGCTCTGTTTTTCCATGTATAAATTTTAGCCATATTGTATGCACGTTCTGCTATAGACTCTGCGGCATTCTTATCGTCCAGAATCTTATTTATACCCTCTGCCAGAGCCTCTGGATTATCCGGTTCCACTAAAACAGCACTTTTCTCACTCAAAATCTCCCTGATACTTGGAAGGTCACTCGCCACTATGGGCCTTCTGCTTGCCATGTACTCAAATAGCTTCATGGGTGAGGTGTAGTACCTGCTTCTCACGTCTCTTGCGGAGTTTGGCAGCACCAAGACATCGGCGGCTTTTAAATACAGTGGCACCACCCAGGGCTCTACGTGGCCAGCTATTTTTACGTTACGGATTTTATTTTCTGATACGTACCTCCGCGCATTTTTTATATCCTCATCAAGCCCACCGACCAGAATAACCTCTGCATCTATGTACTTTGCAGCATCAATGAGCGTGTAAGCCCCCTTCCACGGATACAGATGCCCGGTATAAACAACAAGCTTTGAACTTATATCAAGCCCCAGCTTTCTTCGTGCGTCA
>JALTZZ010000132.1 GCA_027051165.1 archaeon
ATTTACCCATCCCTGCGGTATTTCACCGTTTTTTATCTGCTCAACGAGTTCATCTAAAGTATCTGGCTTGTCAACAACCGGGTTGTAGTTTTCATCATAGCCTGACCATGGATTGTGGTGCGATACGAGCGGCGGTAGCTCTTGATCTTGAGGCTCAGGTTCAGGTTCGCACATCGGTGGTGGAGGGCAGTCTAGTGGTGGGCAATCTGGCGGGCAGTCAGGTGGAGGGCAGTCAGGTGGGCAGTCTGGTGGTGGGCAATCTGGCGTATAGCACTCTCCGTAGCATTGTTCATGACAAGCTTCTATCTTCACGGTCTCTCCGTCCAGTCCGTAGGTGTGGTATTTTAAGTGGTGGAGACCGCCTTCTGGGTAATCTGGATCCCCGACTGGATACGGAGTCTCCTCATACTTAAGGTCTATGAAAACCGGGTCAATTGTTATTTCGAATGTATTTCCGCTCTGCTTTTTATCGAGAATGACCAGGTCAAAGGCTACTAAATCATCGGCATACTTGTTCATGATTTCGCTCTCTATTTCCGCCTCGGCTAAAGCTACGGCTTCATTAAACGATTTGCCCGCATTCAGGTAGTCCTTCACCTTCTGCTCGAACTTGTCCTTATATACAGCTTTGAACTCCTGTGCTAACTCTTCCAGAAGATAGAACCTCGCTTTTATAAGCTCCTCTCCGGGATCGAAGGTTTTCTTTATCTCTTCTGCAAAAGTTTGAGCCATAGAAACAGCTCCGCCGATGAAGCCGGTGAAGAATAACCCTAATCTCAGCAAGCTTGCCTTAGGCTTCTCTTCCCCGGCTAACTTTACCACTACTTTAATTTCCTTATCAGCCTCCTTCATCATATAAGATAGAGAGTTTAAAAATGCTGAACCTCACAGCTGTGAGGAATTAAAAAATTTCGAAACCTTTTTAATGTGGTAATGTAATAATACTTATATCAGATGTAATAATACTAATAATAATCATAAGGATGGCGGGGTTGGTAGTGTGAAAATTTTAAAAATTGAGGGTGGTTTTGAGGAGTTTATTGATCCCGTTGCCGAGCTGTTTAAAAAAGCTAAAATGTTTGTTGATATGAGCACCACCCTCTATCCAGAGTTTTACAACAATGAAAAAATTAAGAAGTCCATCAAGAAGAGCATAGAAAAGGTAGCTGAGATGAGAATTCTGCTTGATAAAGATGCAGATGTGAATCAGCTGAAAAGAGATGTTAAATGGTTGTTTGACGAAAGGAAGAAGTTTCCGGAAAAGATAAAGATCGCGAAGGCACGCACAAATGTTGAGCACAGAATTATAGTTGACGGCAGGCATATAAGGATAGAGGGTGAGCATAAGAATTTCAAAAAAATAAGAAATTTAATAGTGTTCGATGCAGAAGTTGAGTTAATTCTCCCATTCATGAGGGAATTCGAAAAATGGTGGAGAGAATCTGAAGAAGTAGCATGACCGAAATTCCTCCGGAGCAGCTATACGCACCGGTTTTAACGGTTTCTGTTATAGGTTTTCTCTCGATTTTTACTTTAATTGGATTTGCACAGCGTGCATTAGAAAGATACCTATTAGAAGAGCTTGAAGATGAGAATGTAATAGTTTGGAAAAAGATTATTATGACAAAATTTGGTGCACGCCTCTGGTGGAATTTTTCAAGCAGCAGAAGAATAAAGTTTTTGTATGTTTTTTCATTGGTTTATATGCTTGTATCACTGTTATGCTTAGCCGATGTTCTTCAGAATTTATTTTTCGGAAAAACATATATTAAATGGATCGTTGTGTTTCTAACTGCTCATACAATTTTTGTATTTTTATACTTTATATATGTTTTTATAATTTCTTTAGTGATTTCTCCAGATGAGATTAAAGAATTTATTGAAAGTATTAGATGGGTTAGGGAAAAATAATGCTGAACCTCACAGCTGTGAGAACAAGGATTTAAATAGTTAACAGTATTAATAGGTGATGAGGATGGCGGGGTGGAACATTATGGAGCACTTATTAAAACTCGAAAGAAGCTTTAGCAAGAGAGACATTCTTTCGATGATATTCTATATAGCTAAAGGAGTCATTAGAGGGCAGACAAGACTGCAGAAGATG
>JALTZZ010000133.1 GCA_027051165.1 archaeon
TGCTTCGTTTCTAATGCAAATGTCCTTTTATAAGAAAACTTGTTTTCTCTCGAAAAATTTGTTTATATGAGAAAATTAATCCCTTTGCATCACTCATCCGCAAGGGGGTTAAAGCAGGTATAAAACCTGAAGATGATGCTTAGAGTAACGATAACAGCGATATTCTTTGAGAGAAGCGTAACTGATAGAGGAGCTTAAAAGGAATGGAGAGCTCAGATTAGAGCTGCAGAGATTCCATCTGCAGATGAAATATACAGCTTCCTCAGCAAATTTGACGGAGATCAGTTCATAAAGCTTTTATCAGTTATAAACAGGTTTATTAAGAGGAACTCGGTAAAGCTCCTCGATACTACCGATATAAAGCTGTTCAGAGAGCAAAAAATATAAATGGGGCTATGCTTTAGGCAAGGGGTTCTATAAAGGCTACAAGCTCGCTTTAGTCGTGGAGTGTTATTCTTTAAAGCCCATAGGGATTTATCTATACGAAGACTCGCCAAACGATTCTAAACTTTTCTTAGAAATCGTTAAAGACCTTAAGAGAAGGAGAGTTCTGAGAAAAGGTGATAAAATAGATAAAGGTTTCTGTGCTCAGAAAAACTACTGGAAAAGCATTATACACTATAAAGTCTTGCCTTTCCTAAGAGAAATCTTAACGTTAAAAGGATTAAGGTGTGATTTACTTACCCCTTTAAAGCCCTTAAGGATAAAGAGACTTTATGATAGACTCTTTACCTCTTTCAAGAGCTTCTTGAGCTCTTGGAAGGAATTTAAAGCTATCAGAAGCGTTATCGAAGATTTATTCAAGGTTCTCAAACTCCTTAAGGAGTCTGCACAGATATTCTAAACGTTCTGTTGCAAAGTTCACAGCTATGCTAAGCTTTTATTAGGCATATCTATGGGATTTAATAAAAAGGAAAAGCTTCAAGCCCTTGCTGTGTCTTGACTCTGCAAGAGGGTTATTATTTCGTATATTTCATCTCCACTAACTGGTGAATATATCTTCTCAACCCTCCCCGCAACCTTCTGAGGCTTTAAAAGAAGCTCTTCAGCTCTCTCTTCGTCAGGATACTCAATCACGCTTGATGGCAGGGTTATTACAAGAAGTGTTCTCTCAAGGGATTTTACAGCTTCAGTAAGTTCCTGAATAAACGCTATTGTTTGTGCCGCAGGGTTAGTATCTCCAACCTTTAGCTCCACATAACCCCTCTTTATTCCGGTAGCCTTTGCAAGATATTCAAGAACTTCATCCATGAGTATTAAAAGGGGTTGATGCTTTTCGAGAAGCTCTCTTAAAGCTTCTCTTCCAGGAGTAACTGGCTGAGACATTTTTTCTACTTTATTTTCAAGCTGCCTCTCAATTTTCTCCCAAATTGTTCCAGAAATCTTTCCATTCTCTTCTTTTGAACTTAAAGCTGTTCCTACTATTACAACTACATTTGCCTTTATGGACTTTTCAATGCTCAATTGCAAGTTTAGATAACAAGGATAAAAAAGTAACAGGATAGACGTTGCAGCAAGCGGTGATTAGCAAAACTTACGTAAGCGGGATTTAACTCTATCGCCTATAAGTTTTGCAGAGCCATCTTTTTTCACATTGGCGAGGAGGGGTTTAAGATAGAGCAGCTGGCGTTTTTTGGGTTTTAAAACTGCGAAGCTCCAGTTGCCAAGCAATCGAAGCAGGAATCTGCGACTGTGCGTTTTTTCGTTTTTCATATTAGCTAAGAAATCTGAGCTTGTGCAGGATGCTAAAACTCTTAAAAAAATTCGCTTCTTCTTCCGTTAACTTCCCTACAGCCCTGCATATCGTTGTATAACACGGAACTCTCTTTAAGTTTATAATCTTCCTGAGCTTCCTGCTTAATATAAACTCTTCTTCAATATCTCTGTAACCTAAGTTGAATACTATCCCATGGAATTTATACCACTTGTGCCCCGTCTTGTTCTTATGCTCAGGCAACACTTTTACGAATATCTTATAATTTTAAGACCTCTTCGTCTTCATGTTATCCTTTCGCTAATCGGTGCATAATATAAAACTTGCAGCAGAACATTTTTGTGTAGAAAAAATCAGAAATTACGTTACTATATCTTTTATTCTATTTTCCTCCACCGCCCTTTTTATCTCCATTGCAATTCTCTTTCCCATGCTTACGTTGTCTCCGTAGAGGAGATAGCTATATGGGGAGCCTTGAGTAAAAACGTTTGTCCCTGCAACGATTCTAACAGAGATTTCAAAGGCTATTATCTCAAGCCTGTCTGTGATCATGGTTTCTATGCAGAACGGACCTATAAGCCCGGGGTATGCAATTTTCTTCGATATTTCAACAACATTATCTCCTATTTCAAGTATCTTGGGAAGAAGGGATTCCCTCGCAACTAATGGAAAGTTCCCCACAACAACATAGCTCGGCTCTATATTAGTATTTAGCTGATCTCTTGCAGGTATTCTCCCTATATTATCTACATTTGTCTCATATCTCCTATCAATCCCAAAGAACTCAACCTCATCATTAATTGGGGAGTAGAAGTATGAGAAATACATATTTACACCAAAAACATACTCCTGAATCGTTGAGGTTTTTAAATCTTCTTCAGTTATTTTACCCCTTGCTAAAAGCTCGTCAACTTTCTTCTTATATTCATCGTAACTACTTGCCAAAAAGTAGCCTCTGCCTCCCTTAGCTCCAGCAAACTTCACTATAACAAGCCTATCTATCTCTTTAGGGTCTTTGAATTCCTTTGGCATCCTTAATCCAGCCTTTGTAAGCCACTCTCTTTCAAGCTTTCTATCACCTTCATAAGAGATAAGAATTCTGTTTCCAAAGATTGGCAATTCAAGCTTTTTTATGTTTTCAACGCCAACATAAGCTATAAGTGAGCCGTGAGGTATCATTATCGCATTTTCTTCTTTTAGCTTTTCTAAAATCTCTGGCTTCATTACATCGATAAATTCATCTAAAACTATTATTCTATCCGCCACTCTAAATCTTCTATATACTTCTTCTCTTCCCTTCTTGCATATCACAACTGTTCTAAAGCCAAGCTCCTTAGCACCCTTGAGTATCTGCAAAGCACTGTGGGAGCCGAGTGTAGCAATGCTTATATTTTCCAAATCATATTCCTCTATTATTTCCGAGCCTATCATACATATAAGTTATACCATATCTATATAAAAGGTTGGAGGTGGTTGCTTGGCGAAGATGTATTACGATAAGGATGTGAGTTTAGATGTTCTTAAGGATGAAACTATTGCAGTAATTGGATACGGTATTCAAGGAAGGGCGCAAGCACTGAACATGAGAGATAGTGGCTTGGAAGTAATCCTTGGGCTTAGAAGAGGAGGTACATCTTGGAAAAAAGCGAGCGAAGAGGGTTTTGAGGTTTATGAAATAGACGAGGCTGTTAAGAGGGCTACTATAGTTCATATACTTATACCAGATGAAGTTCAACCAGAGGTCTATAAAAAATACATCCACGATAATTTAAAGGAGAACGCGGCGTTGAGCTTCAGCCATGGATTCAACATAAGATTTAACCAAATAATTCCGCCAAAGTTCGTTGATGTGATAATGTATGCACCTAAGGGTCCGGGAAAGCTCGTAAGGCAGAAGTTCTTGGAAGGTAGCGGAGTTCCGGGGCTTATAGCTGTTGAGCAGGACTATACGGGCAAGGCTAAGGATAGAGCATTAGCAATGGCTAAAGCTAACGGCTCCACGAGAGTAGGTGTTATAGAGACTACCTTTGCAGAGGAAACGGAGACAGACCTTTTTGGAGAGCAAGTGGATTTATGCGGCGGAGTTAGCGAGCTAATAAAGGCTGCATTTGAAACTCTTGTAGAGGCAGGATACCAGCCGGAGATAGCGTATTTTGAATGCTTGCACGAGCTTAAGCTCATAGTTGACCTGATATACGAGCAGGGAATAGAGGGGATGTGGAAGAACGTCAGCAACACCGCGGAATACGGAGGAAGAACGAGGGCTAAGAGGATAATAAACGAGAGCGTAAGAGCTGAGATGAAGAAGATACTTGAAGAAATAAGAAGCGGACAGTTTGCAAGGGAGTGGATATTGGAAAGGAAGGCTAATTTCCCAGTTCTCGAAAGCCTAAGGAAGCAAGGAAAAGAGCATTTAATAGAAAAGGTTGGTGCCGAGCTAAGAAAGAAGATGAAGCTCTGATTGTTTTTTATTTTTTAACTATATCTTAGGAAAATATTTTTGATTTTATACAGAAACGTGAAAAAGATAAATTTATCTTTAAAATTTAATAAAGAGATTAAATTAAACATTTCAAAAAAGTTTATATTTAAATTTAAATATAAATAGTTAATAGAAAGACAAATCTCCTTAATCATAAGTTACATTTTATAGGGAGGGTTATTATCAGTAAAACCCGTGTCTTATTGCTGTATGTCCGCTGTTATTCGCTGTTATCATCATTCTTTTACTGCTATTAAGAATATCCTGTTGAACTTTAATTTTACCATTCCTTTTTCATCTGATTGCTGTTCAAATGCTTCTTTCATGATTTCTTTGAATACAGAGATGTACTCTTCAGTCAGCTCTGTATCGTAATAATCTTGGTTTAGATATCCAGCTATTGCACCTGAAGAAAATATCCTGAACACTTCTTCGGGTGTATGCTCCGTTGTAATTGTTTCAATTTTTGAGAATACTACTTTAAAACCGCATTTTTCAAATAGAGACTTATATTCTTCTGCAGTTTCAAGGAAAAACCATGGTTCTTTAAAGTGGGCGAATATCTCTTTCGTCCTCTCATCACTCCTCACCATTTCGATTGCTTCTATAAAAGTTGGGGTAATATATTTTCTTCGCTGGTGCCTGAACACCAATCCTTCCATTTTTCCTCAGTGCTCTGTAGCAATTCTCTATCGCCTTCTTTGGATCTTTAAACCACTGAAGGACTGAGTTACAAAAAATGACATCAAAACTTTCCTCATAATCCATGCCCTCTGCACTTTTAATTTCATATACTATGTCTAACCCCTTACTTTTTTCAATAGCTTCCTTTATCATCCCTTCAGAAGGGTCTATCCCAACAACCTTTCCCCTCGTCAGACTCCTTATCTTTCTCGTTAAATACCCAGTCCCGCATCCTAAATCTAAGACATCATCATTATCTCCAATTTTCAAAAGTTTTAACAGTATTTCTGAAGCTGATTTTTGAACAGTAGCATATTTCTCATACTCTGTCGCAATTTTTGAGAAATCTATTTTACTCATATTTTTATCCCCCATATGTAATAACAGATAACGTTTCGTGGATATACAAGGCAATACTTTTCTATCGTTGATAAGTAATTAGAAGGATGGAATATAAGTTTGACAGTAGGGTTTGGACAGAATGCCTAAGGAGGAAGCAGCATGCTTGCTTGTTGTCCGAGTGCAATAGCCATGAAGTGAGCGTAAGCGAAGGAGAGTCGGGAGCAAAGGGCGTATGTTTCTTACAATTTACGAATATTTATCTGAATATCTCCGAATCCTTTTGATTTATATCCGCCAAGCTTCATTATGGCTTTAATCCTGTCTTCTATCAATTCTTTAAGTATCTTCTCTTTTGTCCAGCTTCCAGATTCAAGCCATTTATCACCTTTACTTTCTGCCAAATCTCTCGGTTCTCCAAGTTTCCATTCAATTATATCGTCTTCTTCAAGAATCGTCATAACCCCCTTGAATATGCTACCTTCTGGAACTGCTTCATATTTTCCTAAAGCGCCTTTTTCACCTTTTGCTGATGTACCTACAACTCTATCTTCTCTGATAAACTGTAGTATTTCAACACTACCCTTTTCCATTGTTAAGAATGGCACCTCTACAAATCCGACAAGTCCTCTTGCCCCCAGCAGATAACAGACAGGACAGATGTAATCATCCCTATTGGGGTAAGAGCAACTATATTTGTACAATCCTCGTTCTATGAGTTTCTTTTCATCTGGAGAAACTGTTTTTTCATCTGCTGGAATACATGGTTTCATCCATTCATCTGTCCATCTTTTATTTTCCTTGTCGAAGAACCGATCTATAAGATATCTTTCCAATTCAGCTCTCAATGCACCTTTAAGTGATGTCCCCTGTACTACTACATTATTCCCCAGTTTCACTATTGGGCTGTCTACATCTCTTGTTCCTGGCACTGGCTTTACTCCGCCTATTCTGAACGGAGCTTTTGTCACCAACTCTATTTCGTATCTTATATATTTTCTCATTTTATCACCTCCTTGAAAATTTTATGGCATTTAATTTCTTGAAGATAAGTGTGCCAATCTCCACTGATAAATTCCTTTCCACAATCATATCTAAAACTTTTAAAAGAGCTTTTGATTCATTATCATCTCTGCCTAACAAAAATAATCTTGTGGCACCATAACCGTATCTACTGCAAATTTCCCCTACAGTATTAAGGAATTTGTTACTAAATCTCGCACTCCTGATTTGTGGGTCATTTCTTATCTTTTCAATAACTTCATCTATTATATCCATAATTAACACCTCCTTTTATAAGAAACTTTGGAGCGTAAACTTCACTTCCTTCAAACAATGACTTAACATATACAGCTTTAGATAAGGATACAGGCTTTAGCAAATACCCGTATATTGGTTTAACCATCTTTATAAGAAATTTATCCAAGTGCTCTATAGGTATCCTTGTATTCAGTTCTCCATACACTAATTGATTTTCATCAACTTTAATTATACCATTTCTTGTAAACTGTGTGTAACCCAAACCTTTAACCCGCAAAGCTCCCATTCTTAATTCAAATTTATCTGGAAGTCTCTCTGTTTCTGTGTTTTTGAGTATATACACGTGCCCCCTAACATTAACCAAGAATTCCAGAGAAATAGGAATTTTACTTATCCCAATACTTCGATCTCTTGGGGAATAGGTTAAGTAATCCTTAGCATCGTAACTTTCTATACAACCTACAGCATGTATCTCATCTCCACCGAAATAAGTCTTTAATGCTCCAGTTATTGTTGTATAGGGAATAGTCATTACAGTTGGTCTAAAAGTTCCTTTCTTTATTCTTTCTCCAATGCATAGCGTTTCGCTCTGAAATGTATAATGAAGGTACTCCATTCTAACCACCCATAATTTTTGCATACATTAATACATTTTGAAAACCAAACTTTTTCACAGCCTTTCTCAATGGTTCATATTTCCTATAATCCCTGTCACTTTTATCATATAATGTGATTTCTGCTAATTTTTCCGAAACCTCACTTATAGCGGTCAATTTATGTAGCAATGCCTTTTCTCTTATCTTAATTCTCAAAAATGGTGTGAGTTGTGACATGTTAAGTTTAATTTCTCCCTTGCCAATCACAAAAACGTGGACATCGTATTTTAAATCTGAGAGTATTCTCCAAGATTCCAAGAATGGATACTTTACATTTGAACACACAATTCCTAGTTTTATCGGTGATGCTACTTCTTTGAATTTGGGGAAGAACTTAGTAAAAATCTCATCGAATATTTTCAACACTAAATGAATGTCACTGAGGTTTTTTATTCTTACTGAGATAAACTCTTTCAGAATTTGTTGAAAATTATCTTTTCCAAATTTTTCCAAAAGTTTATTTCTAAATTCATCCAGAAATTCTCTGTAATCCCAATCAAACTCCGATAATACAGAAAATCTTATTTCCGCTCGTTTTTCTAGTTCTTTTTTTACTCCTAGACTTCTTAGATATTCTGTATATAGGTCTTCTAAAACATTTATCAATTCATCTGTGTCTAAATCTACTTTAATCCAAAGTATCCTATCTGCTCCCTCTTTTTCCCATTCATCTAATTTTGGAAACTTTGAGCCTCTTTTTCTAATGTTAAAACAAATTGTGCATAGGTTTTCAATTATTCCACTTTCTACCTCTACCCATTTTTCAGTAGCTTGTTTCAACTGGCAAATTTCACAAATGGGTGGATCGATTTGTAAAGGCAAATCACCGTAAAACGAGCCTTTTTTATATATACCTTCTTTTACCTCGTGGTGGTATTTCTTCCAGAGATTAGCTATTTCCTCTAAGGTTTTCTTTTCTTTTTTTAATATTGATTTCCTGATACTTTCTTCAGCTCTCTTCCTTTTGTTTGGTGGTACTTTCAGTATTTGCTCTTCAAATTTTTTATGTAATATTTTTTGCATTTTATTTATTAATCTCATTATTCTATCTGGATCTGGATAGGGCTGATTTAGATTTTGAATTCTTTCGACGTATTCAAACCAAAAGCCATGTCGTGATACGATCTCTTTTATTTTATCGAGCTTTTCATTTAATGGAAGAATTAGTAATAGCTCATTAAAGCCTACAAAAATTACATTATTTGGATACTCTTTAAGAATCTTACTTTTTACTTCTTCCAAAGCATCAAAAACATTAAGATCTCTTATTCTAACTGGACGCTGTGGAAAATTTATTTTAATTTTTACGATTCTTATTTTCGTTTCTTCTCTTACCCGACGAATATAATCCCTAATTTTATCTTTAGTAGTTCTTTCAAACCACTTATCATCAACTTTTTCGAGATAATTGTATAGAAAGTTATAGAGTAGTGCTGTTAGTTTACTGTGCGTCCATAATGAAGTGATGTTAGAGCCCGGTTTAGCATCTTCTGTTCTAAGTTTAAGATATTTTCCAAATTTCTCAAAGTATTCCTCTGCTGATGGATTTTTATTTACAAATTCTACAATTTCAGCAACCCAATTGGGATTAGATGCATCAACTCCTATTGCACTAGATAATTCGTGAAATATATTCGATGGAGGATTCCATAATTTATAAACATTATAAATTGGTTTTTTCCCTATAGGCCACTCAGGTCGTGACGTAGCAGCTGCTACTTTATCCGCAATTGCTAAAACAAAGGATTTAAAATTTTTAGGAGAGTGGTGGTGAAGAATACCATCCCAAATAGGATTCATTTTAATAGGCGGGACACCAGTAAGTTTCCCTGGATAATTCTCAAAAGTATGTTTGACTTCTGTAGCTTTTTTATCTATAAGTTTTCCAATATCATGCATTTCTGGTTTTATATCTCTCATTTTTATCACCTAATCTATTTTCGTGCCCGAGGTCTACGATTACACCTAACGGATCAAGGGATAAAAGAAGTTGCTGAAGGCAATTTGGAGGGAATCTAAGATCTCCCTTTTATCCACTGTTAGGCGATGGTCGACTATCTGGTTACTTGCGCCGAATCCATATATCTCCACAAACCTCAAATTTAATTCTTTCATAAATCTCACCTGATCTCTCCATACGCATGTATTTCTCAACCTTTATTGTAAAATCTCTAATAAACTCATTTTTATCCAAGAAGTCCTTTCCTATCCACCAGTGTAAACCCATTTCTGGATCGATTACAATATAGAGTCCACAGGTATCATCTTGACCTTTTTTCTTTGGACGGATCTTTGTATCATAAACATACCATAGAACCCCGGCAATAGAAGCAACCGACCCAACAACACTTAATAAGGCGATGAATTCAATGGCTGCCGCAGTAACCTTTGAACTATCGAGACAGTATATTTCCGCCCCAGGCAGTTGTTTCTCAAGTTCATCGTAGACTTCAGATACTTCAAGTCCATATGTAGGATTTACAACAGTAACCATCAAAGCAAGCTGCTTATCCATTATTTTCCCCCATTGCTGGCTTTCGCCTAACTTTCAATTTCACGAAATTTTTATTCGCATAACCTATTGAAGAGGAGTTAAAGTGAACTTTTATAAAGTTTGAGATATCATACTATTTTTTATTATTTTGAATATTATAAAAAGCTTACGCTACAAGAGGCTTTGTATCCCAAACCTATATATCTGCACCATTTTTAACATACCTTTATGGCTCGTCACTGGCGCGAGTATGACGAGCGGCTGGTAAAGCTTGGAGAGGAGATGTTCTCGGGGTGCGAGCGGCTTTCTTCAGCTTAACATTGAGAAGGTTAAGCAAGAGCTTGAGGAGCTCAACCGTGGCAAGGTTGGCAGACCCTATCAGTATCCAAGATTTATCATTCAGGTTGGCATGGGTTTA
>JALTZZ010000134.1 GCA_027051165.1 archaeon
TATGGAAGCTATTTCGATGCTCTTCGATGCCGTTATCAAAGAAGCTATGGAAACCATCGTTAAGAAGATAAGAGAAGGAAGGAAGCTCAGCGATTCCGAGGTTCTTCTCTTGGTTGTCAGCCAAATGAGAAAGGAGCAGGAGCTCATCGTTAAAATGCTTGAGGAGTTTAAAAAAGACGTTGACAGAAGGTTCAACGAGGTGGACAGAAGGTTCGATGATGTTAACAGAAGGTTTAACGAAATGGATAAAAAGCTCGACGATTTTAAAAGCTACGTTGAAAAGAGATTCGAGCAGGTGGATAAGAGGTTTGAGCAGGTAGAAAAGAGGTTCGAGAGCATAGAGAACGACATCAGAGAGTTTAAAAGCTATGTTGAGAAGAGGTTTGAGGAGGTAGAAAAGAGGTTCGAGCACGTTTACGATGAAATAAGGGAGCTTAGAGGCGAGATAAAGTTTTTAAGGCAAGAAATTATGTCTATAAAGAGCGACATAATAAACCTTCTAAAAGAGAAGATATAGCGATGCACATACTAACGCAACCGCTGCGTTAAGAACGTGCTGGGGGCTTCAAAATCTCTTTTTTAAGCATATAAAAAACCTAAACGAAGATAAATAAAGAGAAGCAGCAAAAAAGCAGTAAGGGATATAACATAAGCCGGCAGATAAATCTTGTAGAACCTTTCATAGGTTATTTTTAGCAGACCCTCTTTATCTACTTCCAAGTGTTTACAGCGTTGTAAGCCTTTATGGGCTCTTCTCCGCTCAGCCTCCAGCTTCTGTGGTATTCCTCCGCTAAGATTATGTATTTAAGCGGTTTGTCTTTGATTACATATTTTACGGGGCTAACCTTTCTGTATTTAAGTTCTTTAAATCCTTCTTGGTTTATTTCCTTACCACAGCTCCCGTTAACTATTATCAAAGTTTTCCTTATGTCAATTCTTTTGCTCAGCTCAAGGAATTCGCTCATGTCCTTTACGCAGATTTTAGAGCTTGTAGAGAAAATCCTTGAAACATAATCTTTGTTTTTAAAAACGTAGAAGTTTTCCGTTTCCATTACAAGCTCCAAATCGCTCTGGTTGAAGAGGAAGAAGTATTTTTTATAGTCAGCTTCCTTTGTTAATGGCAAAGAATGCTTTAACATAGATCCCAAGCCTTTTGTCTCTATAATACGATACAAATCCGTGAACTGCGAGGAAGAGTATAATTACAAAGAGCAGCTGCCAAAACGGGATAAAGTCTTTAGCGTATATATAAGCAGGTCTCCAGAAGCCGTGCATGCTTGCAAGCGTAAATAAAGCTGAGAAAGATTCTATCTTAGGTGCAAATACTGCTAAATCCTCGCTTGAGATGTGTGCTATTAAGGTCTCTTCCTTAGCTATTAAAGCAGGAGTTAGCCAGTATGAGTTTAGAATTAAGAAAGCAACGAAAGCAAATAGAACAGGCTTTATTAAGGAAAAAGATCTTTCCTTGTAGAGCTTGAAAGTTAAAATTGTGCCAAAGATGAGAAATGCTATGAAAAGGGTGTGCGAGTTGAATGCTACCAGAGAGGTTAATAGAACAGTTTTTGCTAAAGATTTTTTGTCTCTTTTATCAATAAGCTCTATAAATGCCTTTAAAGCTAAAGGCAAAACTGCATAGGCAAAGAGTATAAACCACTGCCCAACTAAGAGCCTTATATAGGTGTAGGGGTTGAGCATGTAGAGCAAGCCAGCATAGAGTCTTGCTGCTTTAGATTCTGTTATCGTGCTTGCTAAGCTGTGCATTGAAAACGCTGATATAAATAAAATTAGGAAAAGAAAGACTTTCTGGAAGATTTCCGCCGGGATTTTGCATGAGATAAAATTTATAGGTAGACCACCACCATATACTGGCGGACTTAAACCATAGAACTGAACTAAAAAATCATAATCGTTTAGCTTTGGAACATGATCGAGCAGAAATATATGTTTATCTCCCGAAATTATAAGAACTATCGCAAGTGAAATAATGAGATAAATAAACACGGGTCTTTTTAAATTTTGCATCATCTTAATCACCTTTGTATGTCTTTTTGTTCAATTTTTTTAAACTTTCTCTTCACACTTTCTGTCTATATATCTCTTCTTACAAACTTCTACTCGTAAGAAGCTTTTTTTACTGGTTGAACTCTATTCTTGCAAATAACAAGAAGATAAAATGAGATATACTTTTTTCTATTTAATTTCTTTTTTAGTTATTACCAAAAAATTCCAGTCAGATCCTCTTTGTAATCCCCTCTCGCTCTCGAGCTGAAGAGGATAATTTTATCAATCTCTATCCCGTGCTTCTTAGCAGTGCTTAAGATTACCTCCTTTATCTTCCTAAGGACTTCCTCATATTTCTCCATATCTTAGCCCGCAATATTCCCCTTTATAAACATTTTTCAAGATTCATTGAGTATTTATTCAAAAATCCTCTTTATGAACTTCGAGTTTCTTTAATACAAAATCTCTGACATTTTCAGCAATTGCTATGGCTCTTTTTACTGTATTGATGTCTGGATAAAAATCCGAAGGATATCTTACGGCAATAGCACTTTCGAAGATCTCAAGATCAAACTGCAACAGTTTGCTGAAATCCTTATCTATATCTATGCACAAACCAAGCAGATAGAATATATCGTGCTTTTTCCTAAAATTTACTTTATTTTTAACCAAAAAAGATTTTAAATATTTCTCAACAGCTTGCTGAGCATGAAACAGTGCATAATCAAGGATATCGTTCTCCATAGCTAATTTTGCAAGTTTTAGATCTCTATCAGCTTTCTCAACCCATTCCTTAAAATTCATAAAACAATACCCTCAACAGTAGCGTAATATCCTATGCTACCAACATCGTGCTTCTTTTTTTCGTAATATTCTTTGGTGATAATTATTATATCGTTCGGAATTCTCATTTTAATAGATAAATTTATTTTCATCTCTTTTAAGAATTTAGATAAGTTATCGTTTTTGTTTTTAGTAACGATCAATATATCCCAGTCGCTCTCTTCTTTGTAATCCCCTCTTGCCCTTGAGCCGAATAAAATGATCTTATCAATCTCTATCCCGTGCTTCTTAGCAGTGCTCAAGATTACCTCCTTTATCTTCCTAAGGACTTCCTCATATTTCTCCATATCTTAGCCCGCAATATTCCCCTTTATAAACATTTTTCAAGATTTTCGTTTATAAATCTTCTTGAGAGTGCTTTTAGTTATTCCCTTAAGCCTCCTCTCAAGTCGTAGAATATGCATGCAAATCCGAGATTGCAAAGCTCACCTTAAACCAAGGCTTTACCTTATAACTATCTCAAAAGCCTGGATTTATTTAGTTGCTTTAATCTCTTCGGTACATTTATTCTCATAACAAAAAAATGGAACACTTAACTAAAGATCAAATACTTTTTTAATGATATTTTTAACTTCAATGTATTTTTCATGCCTTAATCTTCCAACTTTTTTGATAATAAGGTTTTTCTCAATAGTAAAAATTGAATGACAATGAATATAGCTTGTTTTCTTGAGTTTTCCTTTCTCTAGATCCTTAGGAGTTAAAATAACTTCAAAATCGGGTAAATGTTGCGATGAGCTTATTTTTGCGACTACGATATCTGCAGATACACAATTTAAATTTTCTGAACTTAAAACCAGCACAGGTCTAAGCTTTTTTCCTACTAAATCGGTAAACGGCAGTTCAAGAATGACGATGTCTCCACCTTTATAGTTCAAAGAGTTCTTCGGCATCTTCACTCTCTCTTAGAAGCTTGAGATATCCATGTAATTTTAAATTGTTCAGTATTTTTATCTCTTCTATACTCAAAACCACCTTAGATCTCTCTGGAATGTTAAGTTTGCTCAGCGGTATTAAAACTCCTTTCTCATATATGCATTCAATCCTTTTGCTCATAATCTTCACTTAGCTTTTCTGATTTATAAACTTTCCCAAAGATCGATTTTGCCATTTCTCTAAGCCTTTTAACCTGCAGCTTAGGTCTTAGAATATGCATGCAAATCTGAGATTGCAGAGTTAATTTCAAACCATTTTGCATTCTTTATCTCTATTATTGCAGCTTCTACAAACGTTCTTCAAGATTCTTTAATACAAATTCCTTAACCTTCTCCGCTATCTCTATTGCTTCTCTTGCCTCTTCTTCAGATACTCTTAGCAAGGGAGGATATCTTGTTCCGGTGTAATATTTGGTCAGTTTATTAGCCTTTATATCGAGCAAGCATTCGAAGTCTTTATCAAAAGATATACACTCTTTTATCAACTTATAGATGTTATGAACAAATGGATATTTTTCACTTTTAAAGAGTAAAAAAGCTTTTAGATATTTTTCAACTGCCTGCTGGCAGAGAAAAGCTACTAACCTATAGTCCTAAATTTAATGTTAATTTTTGCAGCTTTAAGTTCTTCATCTGCCAGTTCAACAAATTCCTTTAAATCAATCCTCATGCTATCAAAATACCCTCCTTCTCTGCCCAGTAATATACGAAACCTGTTAGATTTTTATATTTTTCAAAAGTTTCTTTACCTATTATAAGAATTTCAGGTATTATTCCATTATCAACGAGTTTTCTGTCAATTTCCAACCAAAATTCATCTAAGATGTTCTTGCTATGAATATTTTTTATAACGATCAATATATCCCAGTCAGATTCTTTAGTATAATCTCCCCTCGCCCTTGAGCCGAAGAGGATAATTTTATCAATCTCTATCCCGTGCTTCTTAGCAGTGCTCAAGATTACCTCCTTTATCTTCCTAAGGGCTTCCTCATATTTCTCCATATCTTAGCCCGCAATATTCCCCTTTATAAACATTTTTTAAGATTTTCGCTTATAAATCTTCCTGAGAGTGCTTTCAGCTGTTTCCACAAGCCTCTTAGCCCATCTCCTCCAGTCGTAGAATAAGTAGCCAATGCAAGCAAAGAACGTTATAGCTGAGATTGCTAAGCCAACTTCAAACCAAGGCTTAAAGTATTCTCTTCCATTGCTTTTAAGACTTTTTACGAAAGAAATGAAAAGTTCACTTTTCCTTAGCTTCTTCAAGCTTACTCAGAACAAACTTCCTAACTTTTTCTGCTATCTCTATCGCTTCCTCTGCTTCCCTTAAGCTTGGTTCATAATCAATAGCTTCTGGATATCTTACATCTACAGCATAAATTGTAAGTTTGACTATCTTTTCATCCATCAACTCCTCAAAATCCCTATCTATCTTGCTACATAACGATATCAACTCAGCTATATCGTGAGTTTTTCTAAAAGGTTTGTTGTGGAAAATTAAAAATGCTTTTAGTAATTTTTCTACAGCTTGTTGAGCATGAAAACAAATTGCATCTGTAACAGGGTTTTCTGTATTTAATTCATCCACTGCTACTTTTATATCATTTTCAGCCTTTCTTATCCATTTTTTAGCTCTTTCTAAATTCATATTGAAACCCCTTCATTGAGTGCAACAGAACTAATTGTATAACTATATCTCTTTTCTTCGTCTAGCTCATCTGATGATTTAACAATTATATCATTGGGTATGTTCAGTTTTGCAAATATAATTTTTAGTTTTACAATAAGAGCTACCTTCTTTTCATTACTTATTTTTTCCTTAGTAACGATCAATATATCCCAGTCACTTTCTTCTTTGTAATCCCCTCTTGCCCTTGAGCCGAAGAGGATAATTTTATCTACCTCTATCCCGTGCTTTTCTGCGGTGCTCAAGATTACCTCCTTTATCTTCCTAAGGACTTCCTCATATTTCTCCATATATTATTTCATGAGGTTCCCATTTATAAAATTTATAAACTTTTAGACAGTATAAGTTCTTATTCCAAGCTTTTCGCAGACTTTTTTAGCAGATTCATCTATATAATGTGAGGAAGCGATTATTTCATCTGGCTTTTTTCCAGCAACCTTTTCGTAGAACTTTGCCTTTCTGTAAAGTATAGCCATTCTCCCATGTGCGACTTTACCCCAACTATTATTACCTTGCCGTCCTTTATTACCAAATCTATGACCACTATGCTCGGGTATCCAAACACAAAGCCTTCTCTATCCTCAACCTTAGCTTTAAAGTCCTTCTCCAAAATTCCCTTAAGCGTTTCCCTAAAAGCTGCCTCGCTCATTATTCCTCATCTCGCACCTAAGGCATCGGAGCTTGCGGTTCATCGCTGAGTAGTCCTCTCTTAAACTCTTAACTTCCTCCCAGAGTTTTCCTGTCCTTCTCTTAAGTTTTTAAGCTCATCTAAGATCTTATCCATTCCCATAAGCCCGGCTACCGAACACCTGAACTTTAGAAGCCTTAAAATCTATTTTTTAAGCATGTAAAAAACTAAACGAAGATAGATAATGCAGATGCGAAAATCTTTTTTAAGGTTATAAAAAGTGGAAGCTATTTCGATGCTCTTCGATGCCGTTATCAAGGAAGCTATGGAAACCATCGTTAAGAAGATAAGAGAAGGAAGGAAGCTCAGCGATTCCGAGGTTCTTCTCTTGGTTGTCAGCCAAATGAGAAAGGAGCAGGAGCTCATCGTTAAAATGCTTGAGGAGTTTAAAAAAGACGTTGACAGAAGGTTCAGCGAAATGGATAAAAAGCTCGACGATTTTAAAAGCTACGTTGAGAAGAGGTTTGAGGAAGTAGAAAAGAAGTTCGAACACGTTTACGATGAAATAAGGGGAGCTTAGAGGCGAGATAAAGTTTTTGAGGCAAGAGATTATGTCTATAAAGAGCGACATAATAAACCTTCTAAAGGAGAAGATTTAAAAAAAGCAGAAAAAATTAGCTTTTAATTCTTTCCTTAAGAGCATATATCAACGCAATCGCAAGAGCTATAAAGCACGTTGCCGCAAAAATCTTCGAGAACCTCATGTATTCCTCCATTGCCTCTTTATCTACGAGAATAATAGAATAGGTTTCGTTCCCCCTCTTAGATTTTATAGGCGGAACAATTTTTGGTATCTCAACGTTCTCGCTCTCTATCAAAGGCTCAGCCGGCGTTATATATGTAACCCTGACCACATCTTTCAAAGCCTTCTTCTTTACGTAGAATCCCCCGCCAGCGGTTCTGTTTCCAAACCAGTTGTCGAAGCTCCTTATCCCGTTTATAGAGTCTCTGAAGTAGAGACCTATCGCATTCTCTCCAGTTGAGTTTATTACAGCTGGCTTCTCCCCATAAGCCATTGCATTCTCTGGCAAATATATCGCACACACGCTTGTGTCGTTCACAATCTCAAGCCTTTTGTTGTGGGGAGATTCCTTAAAAGGATCAATATTCCACTCGTTCTCCTCTTTTTCAAATCCATAATAAACCTCGTGCAGATAGTAGTTGTATCCCCTCGTTATTTTGTGCTCTATCTCAACGGGCTTGCACAGAGCTTCATGAGCAAGGTCTCTTGCTTTTGCCTTTATAACTTCCAAGGTATCCTCTGGAGATATGTATCTTAATACCGAGGTATTGAATAGAGGGTGCAGCCATTGTCACGTCTCTTTCCTTCATATCCTTCAACGTTCTTGTATCTTCAGAGCTTTACAAGTTTAAGGGAATACTTCCATTTTCTTTTAACCAAGTGAGGACATTCATCTTAGCTCTTACTTTAGCTTTTATTTTGAGCTATCTTGGAATAAACTTCATTGCTTTTACTTTTTTAGTTTTCATTGCGGTTCTACTACTTGCAAGGATATTTAAAGAAAAAAGAGATAAAGTTATCTTTAACATGCTTAAGAGTTCTTTAAAACTTTGATTTTTTAATTTTAGACTGCTCCTAAAGGTATTCTTTTAATTTCAGGAATTCTGTCAAAAATTTTGTCGTCGGAAACAATTATGCCATCTACCGATAATGCAGAAGCTGCAATTAAGCTGTCGAAATAGCTTAATTTATACTTTTCTTCAATTTTAGCTTGAAGTAAAAGAAGTTTTGTGCTTAAGGTGCATACCTCTTTTATACCCATGCTACTGAAGATGCTTTTTAAAGCTTCTATTGCTAAGTATATATCTCTTGAACTTCTTCCTCTTGCTTTTAAAACTATCTGAAATTCCAGAATTGCCGTATCAGGGATTTTTAATCCCTTGATTTTTAAGCTTTTAACAGCTTTTTCATGCTTCTTGTCGAGAGGATTTAACGCAAATAAAAGCTCAGTATCAGCTACTGGCATTTTTTTAAGAACCTCTCAGCTCTTTTTTCATCAATCTCTTCAATATAAGGCTCTCCAATAACTCTTTCAAGAATCTTGTATGGGTCTTCAGCCTTTTCAATAATAATTTTATCATTTTCAGCTCTTATTCTTATAATATCTCCCTCCTTCAGTTCAACTTTTTTTCTGATTTCAAGAGGTATTACGACTGTAAATTTTTTTCCAACCTTAACTAATTTTTCCGACATAACTTTTATCACCATACAAAAATGATATTTCTAACCAGAATAAATATTTATGATTCAAGCTTTTCTCTTATTCTCCGCCTTTTCGAAATTCTTTCATAGTAGCTCGGAAGAGCAAAGCTATCTTATCCACAGTATATGGGGATAAACACCATCAAACTCTCTATCCCCAGTAACGATAATTCCTCTTTTATCAATTGCAGTTGCAACAACAAAGGCATCTGCATAAGAGAGACTGTGCACAGCCTTTACTCTTGCGGCAGTTAGAGCAATGCTCTCGTTAACTCCAACAAATTCAACGGGCCACTTCTTAATAACTGCAACAACCTCGTTTGCTTTTGCAGTTCCAAACTCCCTTGCGACGATGTAGTAAACCTCCCCGAGGTTGACGTAGCTCATAAAAAGCTTCGCTTCCAGTTTTTCAGCCTTGTTGAGTAAATGTTCGACTTTTTCTGCTCCTTCTTCATTGCCGAGATAGGCAAGAACTGCAAAGCTGTCAAGCACGTAGTTCATTTTTTCATCTCCATCTTCTTCTCTCTTTCCTTATATTCCGCAATTATATCTTCGAGCTTTCTTTTAAACTTTAAAAACCCTCTTCCTCTCGTTTCAGGAACTGGAACAATAACTATTTCTCCGCCAAAGTCAAGGATCTCAACGCTCTTACCGGCTTCAATTTTATACTTCCTCCTAATCTCCGCTGGCAGAACAATCTGCCCCTTACTCGATATCTTTACCGACATACTATTTTAGAAAATGTTTTACCATCTACAAATTTTGTATAACTTGTTTAGCTTTTATCTTGTTTTTTCTTATTCATAGTGCCCATTCCTTATTTCTTTAATAAAGTTAATGCTACTTTTCCTTTTTGGTATTAGGTCTGGAAACTTCCCTTTTCTTTTTTCATAAGTTCAAGTATGTAATCCAGCTCCTTTATTTTAACAAGCATCTACGTCACCTTATCGGAGGAATGCAAAAATACCGTGGAGAATCATTTTACAATTATCATTATCACAGCGACCCGCTTTCTCTTAAGTTCGTTAAGAATTTTATCCATTCTTATAAGCCCGGCTACCGAACACCTGAACTTTAGAAGTCTTAAAATCTCTTTTTAGTTCATGCGAAAATCTTTTTTAAGGTTACGAAAAAGCTGTTAAATATGGAAGCTATTTCGATGCTCTTCGATGCCGTTATCAAAGAAGCCATGGAAACCATTGTTAAAAAAATCAGAGAAGGAAGGAAGCTCAATGATTCCGAGGTTCTGCTTTTAGTTGTAAGCCAAATGAGAAAGGAGCAGGAGCTCATCGTTAAAATGCTGGAGGAGTTTAAAAAAGATGTTAATAGAAGATTCAACGAGGTGGATAGAAGGTTCAGCGAAATGGATAAAAAGATTGACGACTTCAAGAGCTACGTTGAGAAGAGGTTCGAGAGCATAGAGAACGATATCAGAGAGTTTAAAAGCTACGTTGAAAGAAGATTCGAGCAGGTAGATAAGAAGTTCGAGCACGTTTACGATGAAATAAGGGAGCTTAGAGGTGAGATGAAGTTTTTGAGGCAGGAGCTTATGTCTATAAAGAGCGACATAATAAACCTTCTAAAGGAGAAGATATAGCGATGCACATACTAACGCAACCGCTGCGTTAAGAATGTGCTGGGGGCTTCAAAATCTC
>JALTZZ010000135.1 GCA_027051165.1 archaeon
AACGTCCTTTTATAAAAAAGAATAGTTTCTCTCGAAAAATTTGTTTTTATAGAAAAACTAACCCTCTTGCATCACTCATCCCGCAAGGGGGTTATATTTTGTCTTAATTTTCTCTAAGTTTTCCCCCTTTGGTGAAGGAGTGCTGCAGAACATAATAACTCTGCCCGACTATGCTTGCTCATTTAATCTTAAGAATACGTATAGCTTCCGGTTTAAGAGATATTTTTATCTCTTTCTTATTTTTTATCTCCATTATATCTACAACATGTCTCGGTGCATGGATAAAAATTTTTGCTTTATCAATTTTTGCAACAATCTCATATATAGATCCCGATATCAGCGATACATCTTCAATTTTTGCATTTAGCATGTTCTCCTTTACTCTGCCTTCTCTGACTATCATCACATCCTCTGGTCTAATACCGAAGAAAACCTCACCATTTGCTTTAAAATTTACTTTAATTTCAAAACTATCTGTTTTTATTGTATTGCCATTAGCATGTCCCTTGAATATGTTTTTCATCCCAAAAAACTTTGCAACAAAAACCGTTTTTGGATTAAAAAATACATCTTCCTTTGTTCCTATTTGCTCAATAACGCCAGAGTTTATAACAGCTATTCTGTTTGCCAATCTTATTGCTTGCCCTTGATCGTGTGTGGCTATTATTATTGCGACACCTTTTTCTCTATTTATCCTTAATATAAGATTTTCTATAACCTCCGTATTCTTTGGATCTAAATTAGAGGTAGGTTCGTCAAGCAGCAGAAGTTTTGGCTCTAATACAATTGCTCTTGCAATTGCGACTCTCTGAGCTTCTCCAGCGGAAAGACTCTTTGCATTTCTCTTCTCATAACCCTCTAAGCCTACAATCTCGAGAGCTTCTTTAACCCTTCTTTTGATCTCCCGATTATTCATGCCCCTTATCTTAAGTCCATAGGCTATGTTTTCAAACACATTTGCTGATAAAAAAGCTGGTTTTTGAAAAACAAGACACATTTTCCTTCTATATTTAACTTTTTCCTCTTCTTCAAGGGAGCTTACCTCAACACCTTCAAAATATATCCTTCCCTTATCCACGGGTTCTATAAGGTTTATTATTCTAAGCAGCGTTGTTTTTCCGGAACCGCTTAAACCAAGGAGTGCCAATACCTCTCCTCTATTTAAGTCTAAGTTTATATCTTTAAGCACGGGTTTGTCAAAGCTTTTATATATATTCTCCAATCTTAGAATCTTCATTCCAATCCCTTTAAATCTTTTTATGAACGATATTAAGCAAAAGATTTATAACAAATGCTATTGATATGAGGATAATTCCAAATGCTATTGCTGCTGCAATGTTCCCCATGCTCGCCTCTACGGTTATAGCTGTAGTAAGGGTTCTTGTATACGATTCTCCGCTCACATAAACGATATTGCCACCGACAATTAGGATAGCACCAACTTCCGCAACCACTCTCCCAAAACCAGCTAATATTGCTATTAATATGCCATATCTGGCTTCTTTTATTATGGTAACAATTAGCTGTCTTTTATCTGCACCGAGAGTTAACGCAGTTTCTTTTAGCTCTCTGCCAACGCTCCTTATTGCAGCTAAGCTCATGCTTGCTATTATAGGAGTTGCAAGAATGCACTGAGCAATTATCATTGCCTCCGGAGTATAGAGGAGCTTTAGAAAGCCAAGAGGTCCCGAGGAGCTTAGAATAAGCAGAACAACCAAACCAACAACAACAGGAGGTAAGCCCATGAAGGTGTTTAGAGTAACTATTATGAATTTTTTTCCAATGAAATCTTTGAATGCAAGAAAAACAGCAAGCAAAATTGCTATAACTGAGCTTATTGTTATTGCGGATAAATTTACAAATAGCTGGACTTTTGTAACACTTAAAACATAAGGATCAAGCGTAACTATCATTTTTACGGCTTCTATGATTCCGCCGACAATAAATTCAAGGCTACCCATCGAGCTATTCTTCTTCACGTCGATTTAAATATGTTTTGAAAGTATGTAAATATTTTCGTTTACGATATGTTTAGCTGAATGTCTCTAAATATTTCTTGCCTTTACAATTAAGAAGATATACAGCAAAAGCATTGATGAAAACGTCAGTATGAGATTTTCAACAGCAAAACAGGAGTATCTTATGTATGTCAATGGGAGTATATATGAAAGCTTTATTTTAGCCATTGAAAGTGCTATCAGCGGTAGTATTAGAAGCGTTGCGTTGAAGTGCATATTTCCCAAGCTCCTCGAATATATTCCAAGAAGCGTTCCGAGAGCTGTCAGCATTGCAACAGATAGAAAGACAGATACTATCAATATCGGTTTTTCTGCTGCAACGAGCATTGTTGCTGGGAGAAACTGCATGAAATATAGGAGAATATATACTGCTACGAATTTAAGGAAGAACATAGGCTTTGATATTGGAGATACGATAATTCTATTGTATATGCCGCTTATCTTAAGCTTAACAACGTTTATTCCAGAGCCGGTTAGCGTTGCGAACATTATTAGCATTATCAGCGATACTTCTGCAAATCCAAACTTTTTACTTATAAAAACGATAAAAAACGGTATTATGATTTTAAGTATCAGATTTCTTATGCTTTTTGTATAGTCTGCAACCAAAACTTTTGCTATTATAGTTATCACCTCATTTCAAACTTCTTTTTTGCTTCCTCAACAACCTCTGGTGTTATAATACTGTATCCCCGTTCATTTGCATATTTTTCAACAACCTTGTATATCATTTTTCTTAAGAATTTTGGAGCATTCTCCACCTTTTTTATAGCTTCCTTCGTCCAAACAATACCCTCTTCAACCCTCTCAATATTCCGACTTTCGGCTATCTCTATCTTCTGCGGAACTCCAAATGCTATATATCTCCTTATAAGTTCTGGAAGCTCCTCTATGCCAAGTATGTAATCTGTAATTACATCGTTCTGGAAGCTGATTTTAACTTTTATTGCACCGTCGATCACTTTCTTCGGATCTGTAATACTCTTTATCCTCCCGCTCTCCAGATGAATTACCCTATCGGCATTCATTGCTTCTTCTATTCTGTTCGTCGCATATATTATTGTTCTTCCATTTTTCTTTTCTTTTTCAAAGAGTTTGAATAAAGTAAGCTTTGATTTTGAGTCCAATCCTAAGCTCGGTTCATCTACAATTATTATTTCGGCATCGCTCAAAATTGCCTGTGCTAAATAAAGCTTCCTTCTCATTCCAAAGGAATACTCCTTAACATTCTGCTCAAGATTTATGCCAAATTTCCCGAATATATCATTTATTTCATTTTCTCTTTTCCCACCATATATTTTTAAAAAGAATTTTATATTTTCTTTTCCACTTAAAAAATCAAAATGAGAGCTTTCGTCGAATACTGTAAATATGTGCCTCCTCGCAATTTGTCTATTTTTGACCGCATCTATCCCAAAAACAAAAAATCTTCCTTTCTGCGGCTTGTAAAGTGTTGATAAAACTTTTATTAAAGTTGATTTTCCAGAGCCGTTTTTACCAAGTATGCACACTACTTCACCATCTTCTGCAGAAAAACTTATATTCTCTATGCCCTTTTTGTTTCCGTATTTATATTCCAAATTTTTAACCCTAAGAACTTCCATTCTACATTCCAAACCTCTTCTTTGCTTCTTCTATTACCTCCGGCGTAATGACCTTATAGCCTTTCTCTCTGGCGTATCTTTCTATTGCGAGCATTGCCATAGGTCTTGCGAAAGGCGGTATTCTCTCAAGTCTCTTCTTTGCAGACTCGCTCCAAACTATCTTTTCTTCTTTTTGCTGTTCCGCAGCATCTGCTTTTTCAACTGCATTTTCCTCTTTGCTTGAAACTATTAAGACGTTTGTATTTGCAAGTTCAGCAATATTTTCGGCATTAGACCCTATTTCGGCATATTTTCCTCTGTGCATTCCGAATCTTGATAAAACTATTAGATTTGGACCCTCTTCAACAGCTTTTTTGCATATCTCCTGATAAGGTTTTCCGCTCAAAAGTTCAGCATCAGCTTTTAGCCCATGCTCTCTAACAATTTCAAGCCCCTTCTCCAAGTATCCTTCGTATAATCTTTCTAACCCCCTATCTATTATCTCGTTGTGAAGCTTTTCCTGCTCTTTAAATCTAAAAAGCTTTCCCTCCTCTTCGCTAAGCACATTTACAAGGGAAGAGAATACCGTTCTATGTAGCACAGGATCATAGCATGAAAGAAGCTTTAATTTGCTGTTAAACACTTTCGCTATTTTTACTGCTTTTTTAAGTGCTTCATAAGAATATCTGCTCCCATCTATACATACAAATATCTTTTTAAAGCTTGGATGAGATTTTACTATTAAAATATCTTTATTTACATGTCTAAGGACACGTCTTGAGTTGCTCCCAAGCCTTAAGCTACCGTTTACGTTTCCTAAGCCCTGCGCACCTATTACAGTTAGATCATGATTTCTTGCTTCTTCAATTATTTTATCAGAATTTTTTCCATCAACAATTTTTTCTTCGTATTTTATTCCATACTTTTGGCACTTCTCCCTAAGCTTTCGCATATATGCATAGGATATTAGCTCAAGACCTCTGCTTATTAAAACCGCATGAATTTTTCTTTGATATTCAAGAACATCCTCTTTTTTATAGTTCTCTGGCAGATAATCCTCAAGAACCCTGAATCTGAATTCATGAAACTTTCCAGAATAAACATGAAAAGCTGTTATTTTAGAACCAAATGCTCTCGCGAGCTCAACACCGATATCTTCGGCAAGCTTAGAATTTTTTGAATTGTCAACCGGTATTAGTATGCTCCTATACATATCCACCTCCTCCTAATAAATAAAAAAATAATTAAAAGATTATTCTGCAGCTGCCGCAGCTGCAGCTGGCTTTTCTTTTTTAACTACTTCAATTTCCATCGGTGAGCTTACTTTTGGAATGTTTGTGAGCTTCAGCCCTATTATCATGAATATGTAGAACACTATTGCGGTAAGCAGGACAATTCCAGTAACCTCTGCTGCGGAGGCTACGTAGGCTGTTTTCTTCAGTGTCATGCCCGGTGCAAGGTCTTGGGTTCTTATTAGCCCAGGCACGAGCCACGGTTTTCTTGCAACCTCTCTTACGAATCCCATGTAGTAGACTATGAGCACCGTGAAGAACTGGAGCGCCATTACTGCATACATTCCAAAGTCCTTAGCGGTGTTTGCGATGTTGTCCTTCATCAGCTTTAGCAGTAGTATTCCGCTTGCTATCAGGAGCAAGAATGCAAAGTAGTCCTCTCCCATGCCGCCAACCTTTGCTCCAAGCAGTATGAAAGCAAGAGCAGATGCCCCAATTGCAGCATATGCAAGGGTCTTCTGCTCCTCCCTAACCTTGCTGAGCACATAGATTGCAAAGAGTATGAACATCAGTGCAAATATCAGCGATACCACAACTATCAGCCACTGCTTTGTTACCATTATCGTCGTGAACGGCGTGTAAGCTTTTTCTTTTATCCCGGTTAGCTTTTCATAGAACGTTGGCAGTGCTGAACCAAACTTAAACTGATAGTCCCTTATTACGAGCACATACCAGAGACCGACGAGAGGCTGTAGGAGTATTGGTATTATGCCAAAGGCAAGGGCTCTGCTCACTGCAAAATCGAAATACACCTCTTTCTTCCTTAGATAGTATAGTGCATAGAAGCCTGCTAAGAGCAAGCCGGCAACGCTTACGTTTGCAAGGATTCTGTGCGCATTAAGCGGCCAGTAGCTTGGGTTTGGAAGATACAGAACTGCAAGCGACAGCGGTAGGCTAAGCGTTGGCAGCTGCGAAATTTCTCCTGCAAGAAGCTTCTGGAGAACCGGAACAAGGGTCTCAGGTGGTGTAAGCATTATTGCCGCAACGCCGTTTATTAGAAACATTGCCTGATGGGCAAACCAAACTGCAGCTGCACCTAAGATGAGGTGCTGTGTTCTCTTGTTGTGCCACCTATCCCAGAGATAGTAGTAGCTGTATAGGGTTGCTATTGCAAAGAAGAACGTCAGCCCTTCCAATACGAGAGGCCAGCCAAAGAGGTTCAAGCCGAGTATCCAGAAGTTTGGAAACAGCCAGCTGAAGAGAACAACGCCGGCTACCGCAAACGTTGATCCTATTGAGAACATTACTACTGCAAATTTAGCTGCAGTTTTTGCAAATCTATCCCACTCTGGGCTCTTCTTTCTAATTGCTATGAACTCCGAAATAACAGCTATTAATGGACCACCTATGGCGAGATTTGGGAATATAACGTGTCCGAGCATGAAGACTGCTACAGCGAAGTTCCTTCCTATAACCGGGAAGTCATACTGAGCAAGTATAGCCTCGAACTGGGGTGCTGTCTGCTGTGCATTGACTATTCCGAGAACTGCTAAAAGGAAGAAGGATAAAGCTAAGATAATATACGCCTTTTTCATAGCTAATCACCGCCAAAGTATTTATCTAAGAGACCTTTCAATATTCTTGCATGCCTCGCCTCATCTCTTGAGCTCTCATCAAAAAAGTCGTGTGCTTCATCTATGTTGTTTTCCTTAGCCTTCTTTGCAGCTTCTTTTTTATACTTATTTGCATTTATTTCACCGTTCAGCATCTTCTCAAGGTTTTCCTTTGTGCTTTCCGATATCAAGCCGTTCAGCTCGGCATACCTCGCTGCATGCCATGCTTCCTCCATGGCAATGTCTATAAGAGCTCTGCCGATTTCGTAGTATCCCTCTCTAAATGCCTGTTTCGCCATTGCCAGATACAGACCAACTTCCGTGCACTCTCCCCTAAAATTTTCATCTACTTCTTTTTCTACAGCGGTGCCTTTTGCAACACCAAGCTTGGCTTCATTTATAAGCTCCAAACTCGCACCCCCTATTAGACATTCATCTAATTATGATGAGTATTTGGTATATAAAATTTTCGCCTAATTTTTGAGACCTGTCCAAATAAGGCATCACCTCAAAGAGTTGTAGTAGAGCATAAACAAGTAGGCGAAGAAGTTAGCATTTTCGAGGGCTTTTTTGCACCACTTTGATTTCAGTCCACTTCAAAATAAAGAAGACTCTGCTTGTAAGAGGAGACGTTCAACCTTGCTTTTTTGCTAAGGGTTTCATGAACATAATTTAAGCCGAGCCTTTCGAAAACTCCTTTATACCAATATCAACGACGAATAAAGGCTTATTTTTACAGAACCTAAGAATTAATAAAATCCATCGAAGTTAAGAAATTTCTCGTTGAATAGACTTTTATAAAGACTATCTCGCTTCTCTTGACATCCAAAGCTGCATATAAGTAGAACTTTTCGCCATTAATTTTTATCGTCTATCGCTATAGTTTGCCTTTCTTTCTCCTCCATGCCTATCTCAACATTCTCTTTAAATCTCTTGACTCTGTAGTGCACAGAACTCTTGCTAATCTTTATAAAAATAGATATAACCCCCTTGCGGGATGAGTGATGCAAGAGGGTTAGTTTTTCTATAAAAACAAATTTTTCGAGAGAAACTATTCTTTTTTATAAAAGGACGTTTGCATTAGAAACGAAGCAAAATTTCCCAGACGAAACGCAGAAAAATTTATATAGGAGAAGGAGTATTAACCTCTTCTCCGGTGATGGGCATGAAACATCCCCTAATTCCATATTTAGCTCATCCTACGTGGATAATCTTCAAACAAATCTTTTTGACAGAAGAACGGTAAAGAAGGAGATGGCTAAAGCAGGTATAAAACCTGAAGATGATGCTTAGAGTAACGATAACAGCGATATTCTTTGAGAGAAGCGTAACTGATAGAGGAGCTTAAAAGGAATGGAGAGCTCAGATTAGAGCTGCAGAGATTCCATCTGCAGATGAAATATACAGCTTCCTCAGCAAATTTGACGGAGATCAGTTCATAAAGCTTTTATCAGTTATAAACAGGTTTATTAAGAGGAACTCGGTAAAGCTCCTCGATACTACCGATATAAAGCTGTTCAGAGAGCAAAAAATATAAATGGGGCTATGCTTTAGGCAAGGGGTTCTATAAAGGCTACAAGCTCGCTTTAGTCGTGGAGTGTTATTCTTTAAAGCCCATAGGGATTTATCTATACGAAGACTCGCCAAACGATTCTAAACTTTTCTTAGAAATCGTTAAAGACCTTAAGAGAAGGAGAGTTCTGAGAAAAGGTGATAAAATAGATAAAGGTTTCTGTGCTCAGAAAAACTACTGGAAAAGCATTATACACTATAAAGTCTTGCCTTTCCTAAGAGAAATCTTAACGTTAAAAGGATTAAGGTGTGATTTACTTACCCCTTTAAAGCCCTTAAGGATAAAGAGACTTTATGATAGACTCTTTACCTCTTTCAAGAGCTTCTTGAGCTCTTGGAAGGAATTTAAGGCTGTCAGAAGCGTTGTCGAAGATTTATTCAAGGTTCTCAAACTCCTTAAGGAGTCTGCACAGATATTCTAAACGTTCTGTTGCAAAGTTCACAGCTATGCTAAGCTTTTATTAGGCATATCTATGGGATTTAATAAAAAGGAAAAGCTTCAAGCCCTTGCTGTGTCTTGACTCTGCAAGAGGGTTATCTATTATATTCGCCGGCTTTCTGCAGTCAATCACATCGCAGCTCTTATACTCCTCCGGAAATCCCACTATAAGAACTTTCTTCTCTGTTCTTCTTAGCCACTGCTTAACCGCATAGGACTTCCCGTTGCCCGTTCTTCCGAGTATAAGCTTCAGCCTGCCGCAGTCATAGATCTCCATGCAGAATTGTTAGCTTAAAAGCTAAAATCCTCACAGCTGTGAGGGTTCAAATTTATAAATTCGAAATCTTAGAATGGTTATCTTAAACTCACAGCTGTGAAGGTTTTAATTCAGCCGGGGAGGCTGATCCTCACAGCTGTGAGAGTTCGTTTTTATAAGCTTTCTTACTTATCGGTGAGGGGCGATGGCGGGGAGGTTTGTTTACGAACGTAGAAAAAGTTGCTTAATTAATTTGTTATACCAAAACTTTTCATATCTGCGAGCTCAGCTGCACTTTATTTAACGGAGAAGAATATCTTACTCTCAAATACAGCCGCGCTTCGCCGTGCAGTTACGATGTAAATGCGGCATCTCTTAAAGGTTGCTGTCATTGCTACAGGGAAAGAAGGATAAAAAGAATAAAAATGTATCCCTTCAGCTACTACGACCTTATAGAAATTGTTAAAGGAGAGTTTAAGGGAAGGCACGTACCCGTTCCCTTGGCTTTAGAAGACCTTAAAGTTAAGCTTTTAAAATCGTTCAAAGAAGAAGATATTAGAGAAGCTGAAGAAAAAGCCAAGGAGCTTATAAACAAAATACCGTCGTCTGAAAAGAGAAGAGATGAAAACTTCTTCTACTGCGAAATCTGCAAAACACACAGCTTCTTCAGACATGAACACCCGTGTCGGGAAATGAACTGCGACAACGAAGAGTGCTGGGAATCGTGGTGCAGTCTGATAGATAAATACTACCTAAAAAAAGCTAAGGAGAATACTATGAAGAGAAGATTTTTCGTCGAAGAAATTCTGAAGGGGAACTTTGACAGCTTCAGATACATCTATGCAAGAAAATAATTATTTCTATTTTTTCAAATATTGTTTATCTTTTTGTCATCAAAAGTGAAAAAATTTTTTCACAGTTGTGAAAATTAGTGGTTTGATAAACACAATTTATATCTTTTATTCGATTTACTTTTATTTTCTACGAGAAAACTATGAACAAGTGGTTTTTTATCTTTTTTATTCGATTTATCGGATAAATTCTGGGATTTTGCACTCGGTGGTGCTGAAGAGCACGTGTTCTTCAGCACCACTGGGTGTGAAGTGATAGTATTGAGGTGAGAAGAATGTTGAGAGGTTGGAAATACATAATAGAGATTATCGTCTTGGTTGTAGTTTTGTTAGTAGCATATGTGTTTGTAACAGAGCTTATGGAGAGCTGCAGAAAGATTATAAGACCAATCATTGAAAATCTATAAATTTTTTGTTTTTTATTTTTT
>JALTZZ010000136.1 GCA_027051165.1 archaeon
GCTCTGCCGTCTCTGTCAACGTAGTATTTCTTAGGATTTACCGCATACACCGTTAAATTTCTGTATTCATAAGGTAAGGGCTCGTTGCATACCAGAACTACGGTGTCGTTCCTCACAGCTGTGAGGATTCTGAAGCCAGCCTTTCTTAAAACTTCATAATCGCATCCCCGTGTATAAACCGTTGGCAAGCTGTCGTAGCTGAAGATCATTACCTTATCGTAGCCTATTGAGAAAATTTCAACTAAACTCTCATTCTTCACCTCAGCCTTTACTATGTTCTCCGCTTTAACAACTTTTTTGACAGAGCCTTTCTCGGTTTCTATATTCACAACGTATCTCACGGGCTTGTAGTTGAAGTAAAGCTTGTATTCCTTCAATCTTTCGTAAACATCAAACTCCTCACCGCCGACGGTTATCTTCTTTACAAAAATTTCGTGAGGAAACCTTATGTAGATGTATTTTCCTCCGTCGTCGAAGCTCGCATAAACCTCGGCATCTATCTTCTCCTTGGGGATTAGAGAATATATTATCAGAACAACGAACACCAGAGCAATGAGCTTCTTCAGCATGCAAATATTAAGGCTTAAAAACTTAAACCCTCACAGCTGTGAGAGCTTATTATATTTGTTCATATAACATAAACAGCTATAACCGCTCCTTGATTTTCTTCAGCTCCTTCGCTACTTCGTGCTTATTTCATGCTCTCCTTTAAACATTTTCAACTCCAAGAATCTCCATTTGCTAATTTTTTCCTTAATTTCTTCAACATTCATTCAAAACCTCCAGAATTTCCTCCTTTTTCATCCCAGCTTCATACTTTTTGAAGAAGATGTTTATGAACTCTACGAACCTCTCCAAGCTGTAGCCTCTTATTTTTCTGTAGATTTCCGTTAAAGCTGAATATAATTCCGTAAAGTCGTCCTTTGTTAATCCTCTCGCCTTCAGCTTTCTGTTAAGAACCTCAGACGATAAAATTCTGTTCAGATCAATTCGCCAATTAAACTCCTTAACATCGAAAGAAAACAGATCATAAAGCTTGCTCTCCTTCAAGGGATCTTCTCTGAAGCTCCTTATCTCGGTGAGCCTTGTAACCCTTCTGTATTTTTCAGCGCTGAAGCCTCTTCTTACAACCTGTGCCATAAGGATAAAGTTTATGTTTCTTAAAGCCTCCATCGGCAGCTTGAAGTCCAAGATTAATCTCTGCAGTATTCCCTCTGGAGAATCCGCATGCATAGTCGTAAGAATCGAGCTGTATCCAGCAATTGCACACGTTGTGAAGAAGAGCTCCGCTTCTTCTTTAAACTTTATTTCGTTGTAGATTATGTATCCGCTCTCGCCGTGTATTAGCATCTGCTTCACGGCGTCTTCTAAAGGAACACCTTCATGACTTACTTCATTCCCTAAATGAACCTTGAAATCTGTAATCCTGAAGTCGTTTTCGTAAAAGTATTCGTGGATTTCCCTTTCCGTCAGTATGCAAACCTTCCTAAGCTTTTTGGGAATTAAAAACAGAAGCGTCTGAAGCAGGGTTGATTTTCCGCCGCCTCTGTCTCCGGCTATGATAATTGAACAGCCTAAATTAGCTAAAATCGTTAAAAGGCTTGCTATTTCCTCGTTTATCGAGCCGAACCTCAGCAAATCCAGAATGCTTAAAGGCTTCTCGTGCCATATTCTTATCGCTATGTCTATCTTCTGCGATGGTGTTGCAGAGTAGCCCACAGCTGAGATTCTGTATCTCTCTTGTGGAAGTAGCTTAACAAAGGCTTGGAGTAGTCGAACTGTCTATTGGTTAAAAGTCTTAAGCGTGAGGCAAACTTCTCTGGTTCAGCAAGCCTTAAAGTTGTATCCAGATCCCCGTATTTTAGGTGGATAACTCCGACAACCCCGTTCTGATAGATAAAGATATCTGTTAGATTGCTGTCAGCAATAAGGTATTCTATTTCACCAAGACCTTTATACAGCTTTACAGCTGTGAGAACCTTCTCCTTATCTATTCCTCCGAGCTTATCTAAATCAACGTAACTTCCAGAAAGAATCTCCTCTGCAGCTTTCCTCTCGAAGA
>JALTZZ010000137.1 GCA_027051165.1 archaeon
TTGTGGGACTTTTTAGATACTGGTTCAGAGTTATAACTGGGGCTTTCGTTCAAAAATCTGAAGATATTTTCTCTCTTGAAAGTGAGCTTTTTGGTAGTCAAGATAAAGCTGGTAAGGTTTGGGTGAGTGTAAGGGGTAATGTGAATTCTAAACTTGATATATGCAAAAGATGGCAAGCCGAAAGGGACAAAGGAATTGATTGGGGAAAGGTATACATGGGCTTTGGAAATATCTTCTATGTCGATTTTAGTAAGAAGAGAAATAGAGATAGATATAAAATGCTCTTAGAGGCTTGTAAAAAGCGAGAAGGAAAGAAAATAATAGATAAAGGTTACTTTTCCATTAAACCTTGGTTAGAGCACAAGCAGTCCGCAAAGTTGGAAATAATTACTCCCAACTATCTTAAAAGGAAAGTAGAAGCCTTGTTATTTATAACTTCTCAACTCGGCGCTGTTGGATCAAGAAGTAGAAGAGGGTGGGGGAGTTTATACATAGTTCCGACTTACAATAAAAGCTCCTTTAGTAATTGGAATTACTGGAGTAAAGAAGAATTGAAGTATGCGTTTAAGGCTTTAGGTTTTGACGTACCTAAAGACATAGAGTTTTACCTTATGGATTATAAACACCAAGATCCAATGGTCATCCTAGAGGAAGTTGGGAGAATATTCAAAAAATTTAGGGAAAAATTCCCACCAGATTATGAAAATGTTAAAAACTTTATTGAGAATGGAAATGAAAAAGAGGTTGAAATAAAGAGAGCTTACTTTGGCTTGCCTTTAAGATTTAGATTCTCTAAATCAAATAAAGAAGCCGAGGTTAACACTAATACCGGCAGATTTGCAAGTCCTGTTAGATTCAAAATTATACGACTTAACAAGGATTACTATACTTGCTTGCTCATTCACATGAAAAATACTTCTATTCCAGATAAAATTACTATACGTTCTAATGGTAAAAAGGCTGCAGTAATTAAACCTTCAGACGACATCTTTATAAAATTTATTAATAAAACTGGCAAGTTTATAAAGGAGGAATTTAGATGAAAAACCTCCTCATCTTCACCTTCTCCCCCGTCCAAAGTTTCATATCCGCCTCAAGAAGGCCAAGGGATCTGTTTACGGGAAGCTACATACTTTCTTATCTGACAGGTAAGGTGATATCAAATCTTAAAGATAAAGGTGTGAATATAATATACCCTCAATCCAGTGAAGATCTTGAGGGTTTAGCCAACTATCCCAACAAGATAGTGGCTTTGGTGGAAAACTGTGAGGTAGAATGCGAGGTCAAACGCCTGTTTAAGAAGACATGGAGAGGTATATATCTCTCTGTCTTAAAGGGTACAGAACTGAAAAAAACTTTAAAGAGTGATGTTAAAAATCAATTTATAAACCAAGTAGAGAGCTACTTCAATATCTTTACCCTATGCATTCCTTTAATAGATAAGAATGAGTGGGAAAGGAGGCTGAAAGTAAGAGAGGAAAACGAAATATCTAGGGATAACTACGGCTACACTTACGATTTTGCAGAGAGAAAGCTTGGTGCTAAAAAATCTTGGAGACCATACTGCGGACAGATAGATGATGTCGCTTATGAGAAAGAGAATGAGAAGAAGAACGAAGCTGTATTTCCTAATGGATGCACCATGTGTGGAGAGAGACTTCACTTAGCTATAGACTGGAGGCGGGATAAGTTAAAGAAAGTGTTCAAAAAAGAAAATGACTTAAGACATATCCGTGAAGGTGAAAAACTGTGTGCGGTATGTATAACCAAAAGGTTCGCTGTAAAATATTATTTCAAAGAAAGAGGAATCTTAAAAGAAGACTACTGGCATTTCCCCTCAACTGAAGAAATAGCAGGTCTGTGGTTCAAGAAAGCCTTAGCTCACAGAATTAAACATGATCAAAATAGAAATGATCTGCTCGAAGAACTAAAGAAGTTAAAAAATGAAATGAAGTTTAAAAGCGGTAAGGATGAGGATATAGCACCTTACGTTCTTAGAAAGAAACCTTTAGGTGTAGAGGAAATAGAACACTACTCGGATATAGAAGCGGA
>JALTZZ010000138.1 GCA_027051165.1 archaeon
AGAATCTGCATCTGTGCTTTCTTATAGCTTTTATTATGTGCTCGCTGTAAGGCGCATCCTTCTCTATAAGCTCAACAATTGTTGAGAGCTTTGCAGCGGTTCTTCCTTTTTCCTTCAGATCTCTGATAACATCGTAAATATTGTCCCTTACTTTTAGTTCTAAAACACCCGCCATCCGCCTCACCCACAAAAATAAAAACTTAGAGAGATTCAATTCCTTCCATTTGTCTCATAAACCTGTTGACGGCTATTCTGCGTGAATCTCCGTTTTCCTTCTTTCCGTTTCTTATTCTTTTCTTATTCTTTCAATTTCTCTCAGCAACAAACCCTTATACTTGCAGAGCTCGTAGAGCTCTGTGATCTCTGGAATTAACAGCTTCTCCATCAAAAAGAGCGGTAATTTTATTGGGTTTCTCTTTACTTTGCTGTATCTTTTCTCGTAATCGTCCATCTCTCTTACTGTTCTTTTCAGAACGCTGATTATCTCCTTTTCAGTCATCTCCTCGAAGTCTATGAAGACTGGACTTCCTTTAAACAGCTTTCCGTAGGCAATGTTCCACTTCTCGACGATGCTCTCAGCTTCTACACTTATATTTACAGAAACATCTACCGCCCCAACCATCCGCATCACCAACAAATAAAGAGCTTATAAAGTTGAATCTTCACAGCTGTGAGGTTTAGATTTTATAAACTCTTATTTTAATTGGGGTGATAGGCGGATGGCGGAGAATGTTTTTAAGTTGAGTGATTTGAAGGATAAAGCTCCAAAGCTTGTTGGAATACCAACGGGAACAAAGCTCGATGAGATGTTCTACAAGCTGGAGTATCAGGAAAAGTCAAAGAGATTTGTCAAGCAGACCTTGGGAGGAATACCATATACAGCAGTTCTCAACATAACAGGATCTCCAGATACCGGCAAAAGCGTTTTCGTGGAGCAGTTTGCGGTTGTTCAGGCTTCGCAGGGCTACGGCGTCCTGTTCGTTACGACAGAGTCTCCAGCGGAATTTCTGTATCCAGCGCTGAAGCAGAAAGCCCTTGCGCTTAAGCAGGACTTCAGCAGGGTTGAGGAAAACATAGTTATAATTGACGCCTCTCAGAACGATAAGCTCAGAGAAAACATGCAGGAGCTTTTGGACACCATGGCTAACGTTATAAAGTATAAAAAAGTTAAAAACGTGGTAATTGACAGCGTAACGGGGCTCTACGAGCATAAAGAGGTCATGGCGAGGAAAACCGTGAGGCAGATCTACAACTTTCTTAAAAAGTTCAGGCAGACCGCACTGCTGGTATCTCAGAAGAGAAGCGCAAACAACGGCGGTGCTGAGGCTGCGGGCGGTTTAGCTGTTCCGCACATACTCGACGGAACGATAGTATTCGAGAAAAAAGTCATAGAGTCGAGGTGGGACGAAAATCTATACAAAATGCCTATAGGAAGCGTTCTGAGGCTTGTAAGGATTGAGGGCTGCAGGCTTGCTCCGCATGCAAGCGATACCTACGTGTTTGAAATAACTGATACAGGCTTAATAGACATAAAGAAGCCGCTAAAAGACTTCATTAAATAAGTTTTTTCTTTATTTTTTTTTTTCTTTTCGAAAAAATTAAAAAAGAAAAATCAATCTTCAATTCCTTCCTCCCAAGGAACTTCACAGTCATAAAAGTATTCACATCCAGAACAGCAGACGCTCCGTTTACATTCGTAATACCGCCCGCAGTTTTCACAGCACATTTTCATTTTTAATCACCTAAAAATAAAAAAAACAAACTAAAGTAGGTCTTCTATTCCGTCGAAGAGCCTTAAGATTTTGTTTACACTGTTTCTGCTGCAGTTTTCAATTCTGCACAGCTCCTTCTTCAGCAGAAATCTGTATTCAGCTATGTTCAGCAAGATTTTTTCTCTCTTGGACATTCTGAGTTTTCGAAAAAATCCTCTGCACCTCTCCGCAAACGCTTCCATCTCTCTTAT
>JALTZZ010000139.1 GCA_027051165.1 archaeon
CTTAAAGAGTGCACGGGAAAATAAGCTTATTTTAATAGAGGTTAAAAATTGATAAAATGCACAACCATAACTCAAAATACAGTAAAGTTTGCTGATTTTAAATATTAACATGATACAAAATCATTTTAAATAGAAATGATATATTTATTTTTTGCGGTATTTGAGCATATAATCCTATAATATTTTTAAATAGATACGTATTCTTAATATTTTCTGATAACGTTCTGATATCATCCGCAAACCTCTTCAAACTTTTTTGCAAGATTTCCACTGCATTTTCAGAGTGCCTGTGAATATAAGCTTATTTCAATAAGAAAGAAATATCAATATTATTAGAAAATAAGAAAAATTTGTGCATTAAAAAAGCATTATTTCTCGTGGAAATTAAAAGTGCCTGTGAGTTTAGGCTTATTTGAATAAAGAAAAATTATTGATTTTTCTATATATAATAATCAAAAACGCTGTAAAAAATGTGTTTATATTACCGTGCACTTTTAAAGTGCACAGGAAAATTTTGTTATTTTACCAAAAAGTTAATCTTTATTTAAAAAGAAAAAACCGATTCAAAAATGTTTGATGATAAAACATTATTGTAGTAGCTTCATCTTCACAAGGCTCATTTCATCTAACAACTTTTCCATTTCTGTATAAATCTTTTATAAGATCAGCAGCTACGCACAGCATACAGGTTTCCGCCCTTCCCAGCTTCTTAATCAGCCACTTCTCAGCAATCGTTAAAAATACAGCTTCAATGAATGGAAGTCCCTTTTTTTCCAATTCAGCCGCCTTCAGAGTTATATCCCAAGCGTTCTTCTCAGCCCATTCTTTAAAATCTTCTGGAAGCATGCATACAAATTCTTCTTCATTATAGAATCCTTCAAACACTCCCAAATCTATGAGCTTTCTGACAATGATCTTCGCCCTCTCGCACATTCTAAGATTTCGAATTTTTAAGCTTGATTCCTCACAGCTGTGAAGGTGCACAGCAGAGGACTTCACAGCTGTGAAAATTAATTCAACAAATTTTCAGCTGCTAAAATATCATTGAAACCTCAGGAAAAAATCAATTAAAAAATAAAGAAAAATTAATTTGCATCACATGTGAACTGCATTTGTGTATATTTTCTAAGTGCCTCACCGAGCTGCTGAGAAAGCTCATCGAGCACCTGCCTAACTGCTATCAGCAGAGATGCGGCTTTCACGTATGGATCGAAAAGCTCATGATTGGCTGTTATCTTTTCAAGCTCTTTTTTAATCTCTCCTTTCAGAGATTCTACTTTTTTCTGCAGGCTTTTATCCTTTGGATGCAAATCTGTTTCTGCTAAAATTCCGTGAACGATGTAGATAGTTTTTAGTGCAAAATCAACGTTGTTTGTGCTCTGGCTCCTTATATTCTCCACGGCTGCTTTTATTATAACATCCAACAAAAGCTTATCCCCCACCACCGCCATCACCAACATATTAAAAGCTTAAAAAATCGAACCTTCACAGCTGTGAGGAAATGAGCTTTTAAATTCTCATAAGAGGCATGGACTGGTTTATAGAGGATGTAAAAAAGGATGTGGAAAACCTTCTGGAAGGGAAGAGTGAGGATGAAAGGATAAGGATTTTGAGAGAGCTCGCATCATACAGAAGCGACTATCAGAACGCTCCGGATTTGATGGAGAAGATTAAGAGAGCGAGAAGCTACGTTGCAAAGCAGATGCTTCAGGAAATCTCCATAGACGGCTCGGAAAATCTCAGTAGAATCGAGGAGAAAATTGATAGAATAGAGAGAAAGTTGGACGTGATTCTGCAGGTTCTCGAAGAAAGAGCATCTGGAAAAGCAGAAAACTTTCGGGAAGAGAAAAAAGGAGAATCCTTTCGTTACTCCGGAGAATATAGAGAAGCAAGAAGAGATGATGAAGCCAAAAACCTCAGCGAATCCGCTAAGAAGGTTTACGAATTTATTAAACAGAAT
>JALTZZ010000140.1 GCA_027051165.1 archaeon
AAGTGTGGGTTTAAAATAAAATCTGATATAGAGTTTAAAATAGTAAAAATAAGGATAGATAATGAGGAAATACACATTTATCCTACTGCTAGAGAAATTGCTAGTACTGGTATAAATGATTTAAAAAGAGATGTAAACTAGGTTATAGAGCATCTTATTTAAAGCAAATTGCAAAGGCCTTGATTCAAAATAAACTTTCTATAACGAAAATAGAAACTTTATCATCTAAAGAAGCGAGGAAATACTTGATGACATTCAAAGGTATAGGGAAAAAAGTAGCAGATATAATTTTAATGTACGGATTTGGTAGAAGAGATGTATTTCCCATGGATTTATGGGTTAAGAAAGCGATTAAAAGAGAATATTTTGGTAACAAGGATGTATCCGAAAAAGAAATATACGAATTTGCAATAAAATATTTTGGTGATTACGCTTCCCTACTCAATCTTATGATCTTTAGTTATGAGAGGGGGGAGAAAGAATTTTATAACCTTTGTGTATGGAAGTGATATTTATGGATCTTAAGAATAGTGTATCTCTTGTTACAGGGGTGCTAAAGGGATAGGGAAGGCTATAGTTTTACGCTTGGCAAAAGAAGGCAGCAATCTGTTAATAAATTATTATAAAAGTAAGAAAGAGGCAGAAAATCTTAAAGACTCATTAAAAATCTATATAGTACGAATGTATTAACTTATAAGGCGAATGTTTCAAAATATTCCGAGGCTAAGCGAATAATTGATTACTGTATTAAAAATTTAGGTTCAATTGATGTAGTAGTAAATAATGCTGGTATAAAAGGTCTGTCATTGGATATAGTTTCGATTGAAGATGAAGAATATAAAAAAATAATGAACGTAAATCTTAAGAGCGCAAGTTTTTTACATTACAAATGATATGACAAAACCGAATCCATTTTGTCAAATTTGCGAAAGCTCATGATGATAGTATTCATGGGGAAAAAATTAAGTGAGGTCTGGTTAAAGATAGGGAAACATCTCATCGAAAAGGGTGAAGAGAGAAGTAAATGGAAGAAAAGGGTTCTAAGTAACGTGATACTGGAAATAGAAAATATTGAAATTTTTGATGAAATATTTCATCAAAGATACAAAGAAATAATTGGAGAAAAATGGGCAGAATTTTATTCTAAACTTTATATACCCTTATCTTCACGACCACCTAAAAGTCCTCGTAAAGGCACTTTCGAAGATAGGCTTCTCCATTTTGGAAAATTAAGAACAGAAATCAAATGCTCTTATTGTGGAGCAGGAATGGAATATTCTATACAGGGGTATAACCAACTGGAAAGAATTATTAGAGTTTTAAAAACTGCACCTCGTTCATCCCATAATTGGGCTGTAATCTTAAATCCTGTTGAAGATTTTAAGAAACCACCTTTCAAAATACCAGGACTTGTTGCGTTTAATGTAGTGGTAGATGGCTATAAACTTAACAGTTTCGCGGTCTTTCGTAGTCAGGATTTCGTAAGAAAAGCATATGGAAACTATTTATGGTTTCGAAACTTGCTTAACTACTTAGCAAAGCATACTTCTTATAAACCGGGGTCGCTGACGTGTTTTGTAGGAAATTTATTTGCCAGAGAAAAAGAATTACCACTGTTAGAGAAAATATTAGATGTGTTGGAAGCGTAAAATAGCTTAGACTTTTATAATCCATATCCATTGAGAGTAAAAAGGGTAATCATCTAAATGCTTATTCTAACAGTTTCTTTATTTCGGAGGTGAGTTTAATAATATCCATTTTCTTTTTTAGAATTTCTGTGTATTTGTACCTTTAGCACAGCTTCCGTACAACCCAACCGCTTTAACGAATTTATACTTTTTAAAAACTTTTGCATCGATTTTATTCAAAATATTTTTTTAAGTTTACAACAAGCTCTTCCAATTTAAAAATTCTCATTTTCAAATCTTAATCA
>JALTZZ010000141.1 GCA_027051165.1 archaeon
TGATTTTGGGAGGATAGAATACCCCTGTGGCGTGGTGATAAATGGAAACATACACGCTGAACTTATAAACTATCCTGAAAATCCGTGTGTGAACTACCTCTTAGGAGTTCGCTATCTTCCTATGAGAAAGGAGTTCTGGGGAAACATAAAGAAAACTATAAGAAAGAAGGTGAAAAACATATTGATAACCTTCGGTGGAGAGGATTTAAGAAATTTGACACCTAAAATTCTTAAGGCTTTGGTGGATAATTTCTCCAAACTTACTAAAATAGTGGTAGTGGGTAAAGGATTTAGTGAAAAAACAATTAGAGAATGTGAATATATAGCTGACGAAAATTCAAAGATAATATATTATCCAGATGCACAAACAATGAAGAATCTTATGCTTGAAGCTGACATAGCTATATCAGCAGGAGGGCAAACTTTATACGAACTTGCAAGAGTGGGAGTTCCCACAATAGCTATAATAGTTGCAGATAATCAGGAGATGCAGGTTAAAGTTTTTTTTGAAAAAGGTTTTCTTCACAGATTCTTTTACTGGGATAGGCTAGAAGAATCGTTGCTTCTAAAATCTATAAAAGAACTTATGGATTTTTCTGTGAGAAAAGAAAAAAGTAATGTAGGTAGAGGTATAGTCAATGGCAAAGGAGCACATATAATAGTAGAGGGACTTATAGCATGCTTGAAAAAATAGTTATATCCACTATAAAGAGCTGGAATGTAGATAATGCTCTTAGGCTGAAAGATTTACTTGCGGGTAAATATGAAGTTTATGTGATAAAATCTAGGGGGGAGTTAAAACCAGATATTATTAAGAAAATAAATCCAATCTACATATTTTTCCCGCACTGGTCTTGGAAAATTCCTAAAGAAATATACGAAAACTACGAATGTATTGGCTTTCATATGACAGACCTTCCCTTTGGAAGGGGAGGAAGTCCACTACAAAATTTAATAGAGCGAAAAATTTATAATACAAAGATAACAGCTTTTAGAATAACTAAGGATTTGGACTCTGGGGATATATATTTAAAAAGAGATCTGTTTATAGGGCTTGGCAATGCTGAAGAGATATATATGCTTGCTTCTGAAATAATTTTCTTTGATATGATTCCTCATATTCTAGAAAATAGACCAACACCTAAAAAGCAAGAAGGTAAAGTTACTTCCTTCAAAAGAAGGAGACCTGAACAGAGTGATTTGATGAAAAGTAATGTTTCAAATCTACAGGAAGTGTACGACTTTATAAGAATGCTTGATGCTGAAGGATATCCTAAAGCTTTTATAAAAATGGGAAAGTTAAAGATAGAATTTTTAGAAGTTCATAGGAAATACAATAAGGTAGTAGGAAGATTTGAGATAACGGAAGAACCATGAAGAATAAAAGGATTCTTATTGTATGCGCTCATCCAGATGATGAGGTTCTAGGGTGTGGGGGGACGATCGCAAAACTTGTAAAAAGAGGTTGTGAAGCTTTCACCCTTATTCTTGGTGAAGGTATAACATCGCGTTACTTGAACAAAAATACGGATAATAAGGAAATAAAGAAAGAGCTTAATTTGCTTAAAAAGCAAGCTATTAGAGCGAATGAAATTTTAGGAGTTAAGGAGGTTTTCTTTAAAAACTTCCCTGATAATAAGTTTGATTCAATAGATTTGCTTGAAATAATAAAAGCAATAGAAGAAGTGAAGAGGGAAGTAAAACCAGAAATTATATTTACACATTCAAGACACGATTTGAACAAAGATCACAGATTAACTTATGAGGCGATGCTTACTGCAAGTAGACCCTTAGTAGAGGAAACAGTAAGGAGCATATACTCTTTTGAAGTTTTATCCTCAACAGAGTGGAACTACCCCCAAGGCTTCTCACCAAATCTTTACTTTGACATAGAGGAGACACTTGA
>JALTZZ010000142.1 GCA_027051165.1 archaeon
TGGCATTTAGATATTCAAGGGTTGTAAGATTTACAAAATCTCCATCTGATATAGGAACAGTATAAAAATCATTTACAGTTTTCTGGAAAATCTCAGGATGATATTTCAAAAGAGAGTTAAAAACAAGGGATGGTATGCTTATCTCTAAGGTAATACCTTTGCTGTTTAACAGTTCCAGAGCTTTTTGGAACTCTTTTCTCTCGGTTTCCCTTAAACCTCTTTCTGATTTGTAGGTTCTTCCTGAGCCTCTTTCTGTTGCTTTCTCGTGGGTCTTTCTTTTTTGTTTTGATTTGTCTATTTCTTTCTTTTTGTTAATTTCACTACCCTGGTTAGTCTGTATGTTTGGAGTTTCAACACCAAAAACAGCTACTGATAAAGTTAGAATAAGGGTAAGAATTTTAATCATCTTTATCCTCCGTTATTAAGAAAATATTCATAGCTAAGAGAAGCAAATAATATGGTTCTTTAAATGAATAGCTAAACAGCAGAACTGCTGATGTGTATATAAGTATTAAAACAGCTGTTTTCTTTATATCTATCTTTATTCTGGTTTTGCTCCGTATTTCAGGTGGTAATTTGTCTAAAACAGCATCTATAAGCTCATTTTTGTTTTTAAAAACAAGAATATCTTCATAAGATAAGGGTTTTTCTATTTCCTCATACCCATCTTTCTGTGAATAGTGCAAAATAACAACTGCCACAAAACCAAGTAAAGAAAATATCAAAAGCCCTAAAAGGTTTTTATCCAGCAAAAAAAGGGCAGAAGTTATATAAAAAACCAAAGATTGCCTATTTATCATGTCTCCATCTCCATATTTTGTGTTAACAGCTCAACTTTTGATAGCCTTCTGCTTTCTATTTCTTGCGAGGACATTACTCTATCTGCCTTTAGCTTAATGACGGAGAAAGGGTGAACCTTACCGTTTGGCAGCTTCACATTAACCTGGGTAATTCTTTCCTCTGTATAGCCTTTTTCTAAGAGTTCATCTATTACCTTATCTTCGTGAACTGGCTCTCCTAAGTGTTCTGATATTTGCTTTATAAGCTTTTCTTTGTGCAGTGCTGGATTAACAACTAAAAAATAATCACCCGTGTAAAACCAAAAGTTCGTGGACACCCTTGTCCATTGCTTGAAGAAGTCCACATACATACCTGCTAAATCTATGTTTATTGATTCTTGTTCTTACTGTGTTTCAACAAACGGCTCATTCCTTTCCTCTGCAACACTCATACCGTCTGCCTTCCTCAAAATGTGCAAAATGGGATTGTTAAGCATGATTTTGTAATGTTCTAAATGAATAGCCTCAAGCATCATTGTGATAAATTGAAAGTCATAAAGGAAACTCTCATAATATTTCTTTCCTGCTCTTTCCAGAAGTATTCCAAATACCATTCCAGATAGGTGGGTAGAGTTTATGTAGTTAACGCTGGAATTTTCCTTTTCCCTAATAAAGCTGTCCTGAACATCCTTTAAAGAAGTTATAAAAGGCACATAATAGTAAGCAGTTTTAACCTGATAAACGGCTATTTTGCCTATATCATGTAAAAGACCTGTTAGAGCAAGATGAAATATAAATTTTTCCTTTCGTGTCTGATAAGCTCCTGTTTTTTCGTTTTCAAATCTGGGTAGGTATCTATCCTCATTTTCAAGGAATATCTCAAGCATTTTATTTGCAACATCCACAGAGTGCTGGAATAGTCCATCTTCTCCAGTATGATGGTGGTCTTTACTTGCTTTGTATCCGTAAGAAATATTTTCAAGTTCCCTAATAAAAGGTTCTAAATACTCATACAGCCTTCCAAGTTTAATTTTTAGCTGAAGCATTTTTAAGCTCCTCAATAAAAGGCTTTAGTCTCATTAGAGATAGTCTGTATTGGACAACTCTCCTCTTAT
>JALTZZ010000143.1 GCA_027051165.1 archaeon
GCGGTATTAGGCACGAGCCTTTGATGAAGCTGAGTCTGGATGATGTAGAGAGGATAGTAAAGCGGGTGGTTGACTATGGTCTCAGTACGGGGTTTGTGGCGAGGCAGTTTGGAGTTACCCGGCGCAGGGTTCAGCAGCTGGTGAAGCACTACCGTGAGACTGGTGAGGTTCCTGTACTCAGAAGACCAGGGAGGAAGCCTTATGCTAAGCATCCAGAGAACCTCCGGGATGAGGTATTGTGGGCTAAGGCAAAGCTAAAGTGCTCCGCCACTGGCATAGCTGCCTATTTGAGGAAAAACAGAGGTATAAGGGTTGATAACAACCTTGTGCACAAAATACTCCTTGAGGAGGGTTTAGCCGTGGAGGAGCCGAACAAGAAGGGCAGAAGGCGTCCGTGGGTTAGGTATGAGCGTGAGCACGCTTTGAGCGCGGTGCACATGGACTGGTTTTATCACAACCAGAGGTGGGTTGTAGCTGTGCTGGACGACCACTCGCGAATGGTGCTCGCTGCTCAGGATTGGAGAGGTGATCACAGACCACGGCGCGGAGTTCTACGCGAATAAGAGGGATAAGAAGGGCAGAGCCAGGCACCGCTTCGAGGAGTTCTGCAGAGCTAAGGGAATCAAGCATGTGCTGTGCAAATACAACCACCCGCAGAGCAACGGCAAGATAGAAAAGTGGATCCACACGTATAAGCGATTCAGAGAGGAGTTCTCAAGCTTAGAAGAGTTCCTGCACTGGTACAACCACATTAGACCGCATAGAAGCTTAGATTGGAGAAAGCTGGAAACGCCCGCCGAGAGATTCTACAAGTCTCTGCAGCCATTCATGCTGGGAAAGTTTATGTCCTGGGCTGAGAAAGAGGTGAGTACATGAGGCGAAATAATTGCCACACAGTGTTTACATTATTCTATCCAAAAATTGAAGCAATGCTCTAATAACTCTACTCTTACTTCTAAAACTGAGGCTCTGTAACCTTTGAGGAAATATATATGAACTTTAAAAGTTCTTATTTTTTTACTATATTCTCGTATTCGCTAGTAGTAATCCATATCTATCACCAAACTTACGTGAATTACAATCCTATTTCACTTCTTTTCAACTTCTTTGAATATTCTATATATCTGATTGGCAACTATTATATTCCCTGTAGGATTTAAGTGGGCTTGATCCCAGTATACAGTTTCACTTACATTCTCAAAAATATCACCAATATAATATATATCCTTATAAGATTTTATCTTGCTTTCACATGCTAATGTTAGAAATTTTATATTATTCTCCCAGCGATTATATATATCTTTTTCATATTCTGTCATATTTTTATGACCGTTAAGTAACGAAGGCTGCCAGATAAATATTGGTGTAAAATTGTATCTAATTGCTAAATCTCTTACAATGTTCACATTTGTTATGTATGAGTTTATTATATCGAATGATAATTTGTTAAAACTCTCATTGGTATAATGCTGATCTAACGATTCCCATGAATAATACACTCCTATTTTATTCGAACTTATTTTTTTTAATATATAGTCTAATATTCTAGCAGATTTACTATTATAAAAACTCACATACAGTGTCCCCAATAAACCACTATCTAACATTAACCTGTATTTGTCAAAATATTCAGGATACTCCGCGGTTCCACTTCTATATGCCATAAAAACTTCATTAACTCCATCATAAAAAATAACATAATCTGGTATATTTCCTTTTTTAATTTCGTTAATTAATAATATTACTTCCTGAAAAGAGACATAACCCAATTGCCCATAGTTAATAACGCAATATTGCTTTTCATTGTTTTCATTTAGCTTTTTTGCTAACAAAGATGGTATGGTATACCAGTCAGGAACACCGTGCCCATACGTTGTAGAACCACCAAAAATAAAGATTTTGACTGAATTGTTAGAATCACACATAGAATAATATGTCTTCCTTATACCCTCTTCCGAAACATTTATGGTTACACCATTGTATCCAGTCAGTCTATACATCAGGTAGGGTTCTGTTTTCACTTTTCCTGACGATCTCATTTCTTTATAAAGTATCTTTGTCCATGTATAATTTTTATATCCAGGAATAACGCCAATATTATCAAAATAATTATCGTCAATATAGAGTAAAATATATGCTATACTTTCTATCAATAAAACCATTAATACAAAATTTAAAACTATTACAGCAAAATTTTTATAATAATTTGACATTTTTTTATAAATTTCTATCCATTTCATCCTTTCTCACCGCAAAATTCTCTATCACCATGATATCCATCTTACTCTTGCTGAAGGAGTTGTAGGCTTCTTCAGGCGTATTAACTATGGGTTCTCCCCTCAAATTATAAGAGGTGTTCAGGAAGCATCCCACACCGCTAATCTCCTTGAAGGCTTCCAGCAGCTTATAATACCTCGGGTTATCCTTTTCAAACACCACCTGAGGTCTTGCTGAGCCGTCCACATGGGTTATAGCCGGCAAAAGCTTTCTTTTCCCCTCCTTCACAGGGCATACATATAGCATGAAGCGGGAGGGATAGTGGTCCACAGGAATATCAAAAAGCTCTTCCGCATCCTCATCCAACACAGATGGAGCAAAAGGTCTGAACCCTTCTCTAAATTTTATCTTTAAATTAACCGTCTTCATCATGTTGTCCTTCCGTGCATCTGCCAAAATACTCCTGTTGCCCAAGGCTCTCGGTCCCCACTCAAACCTTCCTTGGAAGAATCCTATAACTTTGCCCTTGTCCAACTCCTCAGCAATGAGCTGGAAAAGCTCTTTATCGCTGTATTCTTCATAATCAATACCTTTCCTCTCCAGAAATTCCCTTATGTAATTCTTAGTGTAATCTGCCCCGTAATACACATGCTCCATAACATACTTCCTCTTGTTGTCGAGCAAAGAATAGTAAACGTAGAGAGCAGCTCCTAGGGCACCGCCAGCATCTCCTGCAGCAGGCTGGACGTAAATGTTTTTAATAGGTGTGTTTTTCAGAATTTTGTAGTTGGCTACGCTGTTTAAAACCACTCCTCCAGCTAAGCACAGGTTCTCCATTCCAGTTTCCTTATATAGGTGGTTGACGATTTTGCACACTACCTCTTCGTGCACCCTCTGGATGCTCGCTGCTATATCAGCGTGCCTCTGCTCAAACCTGTGTTCCATTTTCGGGTCTCGTGGTTCGCCAAAAAGCTCCACAAACTTGCTGTTGAAGGTCTTCTCTGTGGAGATGTGAAAGGAGAAGTAATCCAAATTAAGCCTGTAGCTTCCATCATCTTTCACATCTATGAGTTTGTAGACCTTGTCTTTATATACGGGTTTGCCGTAGGGAGCCATGCCCATTACCTTATACTCCCCTCTGTTCACCTTAAAGCCAAGATACGCTGTAAAGGCGCTGTATAGCAAGCCAAGGCTGTGGGGAAACCTTATCTCCTTAAAGAGCTCAATCTTGTTTCCTCTGCCTACGCCCAGAGCTGTGGTCGTCCACTCTCCAACGCCATCTATTGTGAGAATGGTAGCCTCATCAAAGGGTGAGCAGAGGAAAGTGCTGGCAGCATGAGATAGATGGTGAGGAACAAAGAGAATTTTATCCTCCTCAACTCCAATTTTTTCATGAATTAAGCTCCTTATCCATAGCTTATCCTTTATCCAGGCGAGCATACTCTCCCTGAAAACCTTGTATGAGCGTGGGAAAAAGGACAGAGAGGTTAGCAAAACACGCTCAAACTTTAAAAAAGGCTTTTCATAAAATACAACAAAATCCAAATCTTCCACTTTTGTTTTTGACTTTTTAAGCACAAACCTTATTGCGTTCTCAGGAAAGGCATAGTCGTGCTTTTTCCTTGTGAACCTCTCCTCCTCTGCAAGGGCAAGGGGTATGCCATCTTGGATTAAAGCTGCAGCAGAATCGTGGTAGAAGAATGAAATCCCCAGTATTTTCATATCACATCTCCCTAGCTTCCTCTAAGGTATCAAGTTTTATTTGCTCATTAAAGTAATAACTACCCTCTCCAAATTTTTTACCGATTTTATCGTGGAGGAATGTTAAAAATAAGGAAGGTATTGCAAATATCATGAAATACAATATCGTTAAAATAACTCGCGCATTAAAGTTGCCAACAATTTCTGCAAATCTAAGCCATTTTTTCCATAAAACCTCTAAAATTCCATCCATGCTCACACCTCAAAACAATGTGTATATAAAAGGTCCTACTCCTGTTGTTTGAGCAAATATGAAAAATATTGCGAAGATTATTAGTATTATCATGAAGGGAATGAGCCAGTAAAGTTTCCTCTTCCAGAGAAACCTTAAAATGCCTCCCACAATTTTCAGTCTGGATAAAGCCTTAGCTATTGCAGACATAAACTCCACCTCTTTTTTTATTCAGTATAACAAATTAAAAATTTATTGACAACTTAGTTACTACATCACAGCTCCTTAAAACCTTCACATCAATACACTCCAAGCTTTCCTCAAACTCCTTGTTTAAATCTCTCGGATCAAAATATAAATTTACATATATTTTATATTTTTTTGCAATTTCAATAGTTTTAATAAAAAGCTTTGTAAATTCTCCTTCTTTTGCATGAGCTTTTGTTCTGTAGCAGTGCCAGGTATCAAAGACACTGAAAAAGTGCTCAGGACATGAAAAAAGAGGAAGTTCCACAATATTAAAGTGTGGGTACCCCCTTTTTCTAAAATCCTTCATTGATGGATAATAGGGCAACCCATAGGACTGAGTGGAAGTTAAATTGGTAGAGGAGGAATACATATATCCAAGTTCCTCTAAAACCTCATAGACCTTTTTAGAGTTCAGCTCTCCAAAGTGAGGAGTTCTGAATCCTAGTGGCTCATATTCGAGAATTTCTTTACAAACATTGTGCATCTTCTCTATCTCCTCTTTTATTTCGCTCTTACTCAATTTATTAAAATACTTATTCCTGACGAAATATCCGTCTGGATGAGAATAACTGTGATTGATAATTTCATGATCATTCTCTATTATTTTATTATGCAACGCTGGATACATTTCAATAAATTTACCAATCACAGCAAAACTCCCTTTTAAATTATAGCTTTCAAGAATATCAAGCAAATATGGTAACCTATCGTAATCTTCTGGATAATCCAAGTCAAAACTTATTGTAATTGTGGCTCCAAAGCTTCCCAGCTTTCTTCTTTTCTTCAAATACATGTGCCACAACAGAGGAGCAACCCTTTTAATTCCATGTCTCACTATGCTCTTCAAATCCGACACCTATTTATTTTAAAGTTGTTAATAATAACATGCCATGATATACATTTTCTGTTATGGAAAATACAATCCCGAAAAACCAAGGATTGGCAAAATCGCAAAAACACTTGAAAAAATCGATGATGTAAAATGGATTGTGTCTGAAGGAAAAAGTAGCAAGATAATATCTCTAAATTCTAAAAATAAAATAGAATATCTACTAAAATCTATTAAAATACGTAAATATTTATCAAATGGTGATATACTGCTCGGTTACATGCACATAGGGGCTTTGGCAGGGTTTCTCGTTAATAAGGGTGCTTTATGGTATGAATACCCAGATCCTTGGAAAGGTTGGTATTACTACAACAGCGTAGAAGATTCAATAAAATGGAAAATAGGCAGGAGAATCTTTTATTACATAGAGAAGAATTTATACAAAAAGGCAAAAGCAGTTACAACCGCTAGCCCTGCTCAACAAGATTTTTTAATAAATCAACACGGAGTAAAAGAAAATTGTGAAATAGTTTTAAACTGTCCAGACACAAATCTTTTCACTCCAAAAAATATGGATGAAAATCTCAAAGAAAAATTTAAAGATAAAAGAGTGCTAATACATATTGGATACATAGGTAGAGAATATGGTGCTGACATATTAATAAAGAGTTTGCATCTAATAAAAAAGGAGATTAAAAATGTCATTCTAATATTTCTTGGCAGCTATATTGCTAAAAATTTCACTCCTTATTTAAATAATTTAATAAAAAAATTTAAACTCAGAGAGAACGTAATTTTTGATAGAGTTCCATACTACAGAGTTCCACATTACCTCAACATTGCTGAAATTGGATATATAGCTTTTAGAGACAGATATTACAACCACATGGGGGGGGCTAACAAATTATTTGAATACATGGCATGTGGATTGCCGGTAGTAAGCTCGAGAATGTGGGGCTTTAAACTTATGGTAGAAGAAGGTAAAAATATAATATTTGCAAAGCCAGAAGACGAAAAGGACTTCTACTCAAAGACAGTAATGTTGTTACAAGATGAAAAACTCAGAAAATATATATCAAAAAACAATATAAAAATAACAAAGAAGAAATATAACTGGGGATCCCAAGAAAAGAAGCTATTACATATATACAAAAGTATTTCATCAGAAATTTGATAGCATGTTAAGGTGCAAATACTTCCAATGGCGGGATTTGATATGGAAATTCTAAAAATTCTCATAGCAGGTATCTTTGTTATTTGCTCAATAGTTTTAGTATTCGTGTCCACAATTTCAATTTATGCAAAAAACCTCAAACTTTTCGCATATACGCTTTTATTTCTAATACCCTCTGCATATGCAGTCTATCTCTCTATTTTCTGGATAAATACGGAGCAAATACTTCTTATTACTATCTACCTCGTATTTGCGATTGCTCTTGCCATCATAAAGATAAGTGAGCCAGATATTGGGATATTGGACAGATTTCTGTCTGCTTCTCTACTTGAAAAGAGAGGCAAATACTATGCAGCTGCAAGAAAGTATGAAAGAAAAGGAAAGCTTGAAAAAGCTGCAGAATGCTATGAAGAAGCAGGTTATCTTGAAAGTGCAGCCTATGCCTATGAAGAAGCTGGTAATTTTGAGAAAGCAGCAAAATGCTACGAAAAACTTTCGAAAAATGAAACAGCTTACTTATCTGATGCGAGCAAAATGTGGAAGAAGGCAGGAAATCTTCGTAGAGCCGCAGAACTGCTTGAGAAGTATGCAGAGGCTGAGGAGTGGTATCTGGAGGATGCTGCCAGACTTTGGGAAAAAGTGGACACAGAGAAAGCAAAAAAATTATGGACAAAAGTTGCAAAATATTATGAAAAAGAAGCTGAAGAAGAAGGTGTTTTCTATGAGGATGCTGCAGAAGCATATAGAAAAGCTGGCAGTAATGATAAAGCCATGGAGATGTATAAAAAATTTATAGATTATTGTAAAAAGCAGGCTAAAAACGACAAATCCTGGGAAAAGTATGTAAAAGAGGCTGAAGAAAAAACTAAGGCTCTGAGTAGATAAACATGTGCGGTATCTTTGGCTTTAGTTTTGAGGACAGAGAACTTTTAAAAAAGATGGAAAGTATACTCATACATCGCGGTCCAGATGCAAAAGGAAACTTCACAGACGAGAGCATGTCCTTGGGTCATTGCAGGCTTAAAATAATAGATTTAAGCAACAGAGCTAAGCAGCCAATGAGCAATGAAGATGAGAGCATCTGGCTTGTTTACAATGGAGAGATATACAACTTTAAAGCATTGAGAGAAAAACTTGAGCAAAAAAAGCATGAGTTCAAGAGCGAGACAGACAGTGAGGTCATAATACACGGCTACGAAGAGTGGGGAATTAATGTATTAAAAAGGCTTCGAGGGATATTCGCCTTTGCACTTTACGATTCAGATAAAAAAACACTATTTCTCGCAAGAGACAGAATCGGAGTAAAGCCCTTATACTACTCAATTCAGCATGGCGAAATAGTATTTGCCTCTGAAATTAAGGCCATATTGCAACACATGAAGCCAGAGCTAAACGAACAAGCCTTGGATCAGTTCTTCACCTTTCAGTATACCATTGCTCCGCAAACACTATTCAAAAAAATTTGGAAGCTGAAGCCAGGGCACTATATGAAATACTGCATAAAAACGAAGAAATCAGAAACAAAAAAATACTGGGATTTAAAATCACAAATAAAATACCTGACCGAAAAATACTTCATAACAAAGATCGAAGAAAAGATTAAAGAATCTGTCAAAATAAGATTGATAAGCGATGTTCCAATCGGTATATACCTCTCCGGCGGATTAGATTCAAGCTACATTGCAGCTGTCGCAAAGGAGCTAAAGCAGGACATAAAGGCATATACGGTGAGCTTTTCCGAAGATGATGAATCAGAGTTTGCTTCGGATGTAGCATCCTATCTTGACATCGACCACAAAATCATACCCTGTAAGCTCCAGAGCTTAGAGCTTTTGCCAAAGGTGACATGGCACCTGGACAAGCCGTCTGTTAATATAGCCGCCCTGCCACTCTACGCCATGGCGCAGGAATCAAAAAAATATCTCACCGTTGCATTGATGGGAGATGGAGGAGATGAGACCTTTGCAGGCTATGAGAAGTATAGGCTCATTATGCTCAGGCAAAAGCTAAATGCAGTACCAGATCTATTTACAACTTCTATAGCATCTATACTCCCACTAAAAAAAGAAGTGAAAAATAGGTTGAAGATATTCCTATCAAAAGATTATGTAAAAGTTTATCTTTCATATATTTCCTCCTTTACAGATGAAGAAAGACAAAATCTCCTTAAAATAAGAGTAACTGATCAGGATATCGCTCTAAAACCCTACTTCAATCAGAATCCTGTTCAAAGTGCCTTTCTATTTGACATAAAAACCCTGCTGCCAGATGATTATCTTATGAAGGTTGACAAAACCACAATGGCTAACGCTGTTGAAGCCAGAGTGCCTTACCTTGACCACCAGCTCGTGGAGCTTGCTCTGTCCATACCTCCTGAGTACAAGCTCAAGAGACTTAAAACAAAAGCCTTTTTCAGAAAAGTTATAAAGAGAAAGCTGCCAGATAAAATCGTGGAAAGAAAAAAACATGGTTTCAACGTACCCACACAGCAGTGGCTCAGTTCTGGGCTGAAAGAAATTGCTCTGCAACTGATAGACGTTGCACCAAGCATAATAAGCAAAAATTACGCCTTCGAAATAATAAACAGATTCAAACAAAATCCAAGATACTATTCAAGACAGTTTTGGAGTATTATTACATTTATAATCTGGTATAAGATGTATTTTGAGATGGATGCTCCGGATTTCAACATAAACTCCTACGTGAGCTAAATGAAGATTCTAATACTTGGTTCGAAGGAATATCCGATGGGTACAGGCGATGACCCGCTGAAATCAGGGGGCATTGAAGTATATACGCAGCACCTGGTGGAAAAGCTAAGAAGAAAAG
>JALTZZ010000144.1 GCA_027051165.1 archaeon
AGAGATTCACAATGAATGGATAATCCCAAGCTTTAAAAGACTGCTCGGAGAAAACTTAAGAGCTAATACCCTTAAAACCACATTCCTTCCAGTGCCCCGTGCGTGATGCTGTTCAATGCAATCGCTTCTCCTTAGCTCACTATACCTATAAATGCTTATTAAAGTTGGGATGCAAAGCCCATCCTTTGGGTTAGACCCGTTTAAATAATATGGTTTTGACATAAACATACATGACCTTTGATATATAATAAACTTGAGTTTCCCTTAAAATTTTAAGCTCAAAGCTGAAATTATGTGTATTATATTGTTGTGTCAAAACTAAGTTATTTAAATAGGTCTAATTAATCAGCAGGGTAGCACAGCATAAATTATGGAAGCGAAAAGCTGTCTGTTCTGTAGGGAAAATGATTAAAAGCAGGATGTGTATTTCTGGAGAGCACTGTGGAAGAAGGGATTGTTGTCTTTGCTAAAAGGAACTCCCTTACAGCTGTGAGTTAGAGCTTTATTGCATGCTTCATAATTTCCTTAATAAAGGGGCTATCTTTCATTTTTTCGAATTCTTTTCTTGTATAAACTATAGGTTCTACGGGCAAATCCGTCATTTCAAGAATTTTTCCAATTCTTTCAAAAAACCTTTCTTTGAAGTCTCCGATTATTAAGAGGTCAATATCGCTACCTTCATGTATCTCCCCTTTCGCAAAAGAGCCAAATAAATAAACTTCGCAGTTAAACTCTTTTTTAAGCTTTTTCACAAACTTTTTTAAATCTTCAAAAATTTTTTCACTTTTTTCAATATCAATTCTGCGGAGCTTATACATTTTTCAGCATCCTCCTTTTCATAAAATTCAAACGGAGCAAAATCTCCAGCCAATCCATTTGGATATCTCGTCGGTATATAGAATATGTCCAAGAACTTTGCCTGATTTTTTAGCTCTAAAAATTCCGACTCAATTTTTCCGCACTCTCTTATAAGTTCCCTTATTGAATGCGTTAAAATAGAGGTATAGCCTTTATAATAGAGAAATGCTTTTAGGGCTTTTTTCGCAGATTGCTGTGCCTGAAAGCATGCCCAATCGTAGTGCTCCGTTTTTAAGCTGTCTTTTGCAGCACTTAAATCTGCCTCTGCTTGCTTTAGCCATTTCTTTGCAAACCTCATTATATAAAATTTAGCAGTGAACGTCAGAAACTTTTTCACAGCTGTGAAGTTCTGTTTTTAGAAACCTTTTCCCACAAAGTCTATACCGATAAGTCCGTATGTATGTTTCGAGGCGAAAAGTTTTCGAGGCGAAAAGTCCCGCCCCGCTATCCACCGTCATCTCACTCACAAAATCGACTCTAAGGAATTATAACCTAAAAAAGTTACATACATCTCAATAGTGCTTGTTACAGCATTAATTTATATATTAAAATTTTACCATCCTTTATATAGTCTCAATGCAAGTTCCCTCGGCAAGCCAGCTTTTACAATCTCCTTAGCTACTTTGTCTATGTTGTATTCTACCCTTACTATTTCTACATTTTCATTTTTCGTATCAAAAACTGCATAGCAGGCTCTTGGATCACCATCTCTTGGCTGTCCAACGCTGCCAGCATTGAAAATTATTCCATCTTCTAAATACCTTACAAATGGCATGTGTGTATGCCCAATAGCAATAATTTTTGTTTTAGCTATTCTTAGAAATTCTTTCAGTAGTGTTGTAGGGTAGTCGGGGAAAACATATTCCTCAAGAGGGTTTAGCGGGCTCCCATGAACGCAGTATATTCCATCTTCTATAAAAGAAGTTTTTAATTTTCCGAGAAACTCAAAATTTTCTTTTTTTAGAATTTTCCTTGTCCATAGAATTGCTTTTGCTGCTATTGGGTTAAACCAAGCAACGTCTCCAGTTAGCACCGCATAGTCATGGTTTCCCATTATACACGTAATTTTTCTTTCTTTTATAATTTCCACGACCTCGTTTGGAAAGGGATTGTATCCTACAAGATCTCCTAAGCATATTGTTCTTATTTTTCCGATGCTGCTTAAAACTTCTTCAAGTGCAATAAGGTTTGAGTGGATATCTGAAATAAAGGCTATCTTCATGATACACACCCCGTGAATTTGCACCGAGGCTCAGCATCAAAATTATATATCTTGGATTAAAAAATTTTAGTTAATGAGAAGAATGGTCGTGGATGTGGATGAGTCATTCCTAACAGAGCAGCAGATAAAGGTTCTCGAACTTAAGTCCAAGGGATACACACAAAGCGAGATTGCAAAAATTCTCGGAACTACAAGAGCAAACATCTGCACTCTTGAAAAAAGAGCTATGAAAAATCTTGCAAAGGCTATGAATACAATAAAGATATTTGATAATCTATTTCCAATAAGAATTTATATAGAAAAGGGGGAAGACATCTTCGACATCCCCAAGAAAATATTTAGAGTTGCAGATGAGCATGGAATAAAAATGGAAGAAACAACAACAACGCTTATAGAGAGAATAAGAGCACTTGCATCGAGAAGGATTAACGGCAGAGTTGTTGAAAGGGATTTCACGATAAGGCTCACAAGATTTGGAAGCATACAAATAGATGAGTGAGAGTGTCTGAAATGCAAGAAGTAAGGAATATTGTTTTTTTGACAATAATTTTTGTTTTTATTGTTATTTTAAAAGGTGATATGAACTTAGGATTTTACATGCTTGGAGACTACGTTGTTTTTGATATGAAAAAAATTGCATACGCCTTTATAATGATATCACTAATATCGTTGTTAGCAGGAAGAGTTTTCTGCGGATGGCTGTGCATAGTTGCGGCTTTTAGAAATTTTTTTGGAAGGTTTTTACCAGATACAAATAAATTTTGGCAAATAAAGTATATTTTAGTTTTTTTATTGGTCGCTGTTCTTTATCTTCAAAACATTTATTTTGAGAAAATTTATATAAAGGAAACAATATTCTTTGCATTCTTAGGTTTTTTGGTATTTTCATCAAACGTATGGTGCAAAAATATATGCCCAGTTGGAGCTTTTTTCAGCCTCATAAGTGTTTTGAGCTTGTTTAGATTGAGAATAGGAAGCGGCTGCAAGACTTGTGTTGAATGCAACGAGTTCTGCGACATGGGCTTAAAAATTTCCGAAGAAGAGAGGATGCACGAGTGCAGCCTATGCTATAGATGTGTTGAGAAGTGTCCCTACAACGACATCTCTTTTTCGGTAAATCCGATTTATAAAAGAATTATTAGGAATATTAAAAAAGGTTAACCTTAGAAATAGAAATGATGGAGGAGCTTCTATATAGGAACACGATATTAAAAATCCCAACTGGCTTCAGTTTAGATAGAATTTTGAGAGGCGGTATAGAGACAAAAACAATAACACAGATATACGGCGAGCCGGCTGTGGGAAAAACTAATCTCTGTCTTCAAATTCTCGTCAACTGCATAAAACTTGGAAAGAAGGCTGTTTTTATAGATACAGAAGGGGGTTTTAGTTTAGAAAGGCTTAAACAAATAGCAAGGGAAAGATTTCATGTAGTAATGGAGAGAACAAAGTTTTATGAAGTTACAAACTTTGAGGAGCAGAACTTCTTGATTGAGAATCTTGAAAATATCCTCGATGAAACTTACAGCTTAATAGTTGTTGATTCATTTGTTTCCCTCTACAGAATTTTCAGCGAGGAGGAAAAACTCTCAAATTTTAATAGAATACTAAGCAAACAGCTGGCTAAATTAAGTGAAATTTCAAGAAAGAAAAATTTGGCTGTTGTTATAACAAATCAAGTTTATTCTTATGATAATGAAATAGAGCCTGTAGGAGGTAATATCCTTAAGTATTGGAGCAAGGTTATAATGGAAATAAGAAAAAAAGGGAGAGTTAGAGAAATAATTTTAAGAAGACACAAATATCTTCCAGAAAACATTTCAACACATTTTATAATAACAGAACGTGGAATTATTGATGTTTAGCTTCTTTAACTTGCTTTTTTCTTATTCTCACCCTATATATCCTTCTTCCAACCATTTTTTCTACAGTAAGCTCTATGTCATTTACAACAACTTTTTCTCCAACATTTGGAATTTTTTCAAGTATATCGAGGATTAAACCAGCCACCGTATCGTATTCTCCCTTTGGAAGGGTTATATTGAGAGCCTCTTCTACATCGCTTATGCTGAGCCTTGCATCTACGATAGCTTCGTTTTCGTTTAATTTTATTATTTTCTTCTCTTCTTTATCAAATTCGTCTTCTATTTCTCCTACAATTTCCTCTAAGATATCCTCCAAGGTTACGAGCCCAGAAACGCCGCCGTATTCATCAACAACTATAGCCATGTGGATCTTGCTCTCCTGCATCTCTCTTAGGAGGTCATCGAGCTTTTTGCTTTCCGGCACGAAGAGAACCTTCCTTATTATATCCCTAACTTTTGGGTTTTTTCCTTCTTTTACATGCAGCAAAACGTCCTTTACGTATATCATTCCTATAATATTATCTATATTTCCCTCATAAACTGGGATTTTTGAATATCCCGTTTTTAACATTAAATCTAAGGCATCTTCTACTGTTTTATTTGCATCTATCGCAACAATGTCTATCCTCGGAACCATGATCTCCTTTACATCAGTATCTCCGAATTTAAAAACGCTTTTTATAATTTCTTTTTCTTCCTTCTCAATTACACCCTCCCTCGCTCCATATTCTATAATTGTTTTTATTTCTTCCTCTGTTAGGAAGGGTCTCTTTCTCTGACTTGTAGGCATAATTCTTATTATTCCAGAAAGAAGAACAGATAGCAGGAAGAATATTCTTTGAAAGAAATATAGGGGTCGTGCAACAAAAAGAGAAAATTTCACAGAATTGCTTATTGCTAAGTTTTTAGGAATGATTTCACCAAATATAAGTATTGTAATAGTAACAACTCCAGTTGCTATTCCCACACCCAAGTCTCCAAAGGCTTTTATTGCCAAATCTGTTGCTATGCTTGCAGCGGCAATGTTTACAAGATTGTTTCCTATTAATATTGTGGTTAAGAACTGCTGCGGATTTTCAAGGAGCTTATCAACAATCTTTGCATTTTTATTTCCTTCTTCAGCAAGCTTCTTTATCCTAAATCTATTAACCGATATTAACGCTACTTCAGATCCAGAAAAGAACCCTGATAGTATAAATAATATAACAAGCAGAATATATTCAAAATTTTCTATAGACACTCTCCAGTGTCACCCCTTTCAATTTTTATCCAAGCCTCTGAATATATTCAAAAACATTAGGTAAAATAAAATTTTCAACGTTTTTAAAATTTTTAGTAAAAAATATTAGGTTTCTGCGATTATTCGAGGAGGATTGCGTTAACAACGCCATCTTGCCCCGGTCTCGAAGTTACGAGCGCTTTCCCAATTTCGGTATTTATAATACATCCTTTTGTTATTATATTTCTTCTAACATAATGAGGATTCGCCTTATTTTCCAAAACACTAATTATTTTAACTTTTTTTGTTACGTTTGTTTTTGGATCGGTAACATTTGCATACTTCGCAAGAACGAGTCTTACCTTGTAGTTTCCGCCCCTAACTCTGATTATCTTGTTCTTTTCTTCATCACTAACCCTTGTTTCTGTCGGTTCTCTACCCATCTCATACTTTCTTCTTTTTCTATACGGCTTGTATCTGCCTCCAGTTATCTTTCTCTTGCTCCTCCCCTGCCACACAGCCATTGAACCACCTTTCTTAGCATAGATTGCATAACAACCTAAAATATAATAGAAAAGTTTTAAGAGGTTATGCAGATAAAAATTTTAAAATGATTGATAATTTCATAAAAGATGAAAAACTTGAAGAAGCATACCGATTAGCTAAGAAGATTAATGATTTCTCAGCTTTAAGAGCTGTTGCTGAAGCATATGCAGAAAAAGGAGAGTTTAGCAGAGCATACAAAATAGCCTCCGAGATTATGGATGAATACTACCGCTCAAGTGCTTTAAAAGGTGTTACAAGACATCATTATAAAGCTGCTATAATGCACCTCTCAGCTGGAGAAGTTGATAGAGCTTATAGAGTTGCAAAAGAAATTAAAGATGAATACTACCGTTCCCGCATTTTTAAAGAGCTTGTTGAGGAATACAAGCTTTCTGGTGATATTGAGAGAGCACGTAAAATAGCAGAAAATATCAAAGACGAACCTTGGCGTTCATTTATTTTTGCCGATATTTCTGAGATGTATATAATAAAAAAGAGAAATCTTAAAAAAGCAGAGAGAATTGCTGATGATATTAAAAACAGTCTTATTAAATCATGGGCTTTAAAAAACGTTTCAGTAGGATATATAAAAGAAAAAAAAGATTATAAAAAAGCACGTGCAATACTTAATAAAATTTATAAAATATTAGAGAAGGAAGATGCGTTTAAACGCTCTCTAATACTCACGTTCGTTGCGGAAATATATTCTGAAATGGAAGATTTTGATAGGGCATACAAGACTCTTGCAGAAGCTTACGAAACAGCTAAAGAAGTAAAAAATATGGATGATATATTTACAATTATAAAGGCTATAGGAATTGGTTACAGAAAGGTCTCATCTAAATGTATAAAAGCTGGGATGCTTTCCAAGGCTTATGAAACGGCAAGGAATATTAAAGAGGGCATCTTGAGAAACGTTGCCCTAAGCGGAATCGCCGTGGCGTGTGCAGAAGTAGACAAAAAAGAAGCTTACAGAATAGCTAATGAATTAGAGGAGCCTTTTCGCACAGAAATTTTGAAGGTCATATAATATGGACGTTGTAGGTATAGGTGCCCTAAACTATGACAGACTGTTTAAAGTTAGCAAGATAGCGTGTGGGGATGAGGAGGAGTTTATAAAGGACTTCAGCGAAGAATGTGGCGGCTCTGCAGCGAACACAATAGTAGGCTTGGCAAGACTTGGATTAAAAACAGGATTCATAGGTAATGTGGGGGATGACTACGAAGGTAAGAAAATATTAGATTGTTTTGTTCAAGAAAATGTTGATATAAGCATGATAAAAATAAAAAAAGGAAAAAGCGGTGTTGTTTTTGGATTTGTTGATGAAAGCGGAGAGAGAGCTTTATACGTCCATCCCGGAGTAAACGACTATTTAAGCATAGGCGAGGAGGAGATAGAATATATAAATAAGGCAAAATTTGTTCACATGAGTTCTTTTGTTGGAGAGAATTCTTATAAAGAACAGAAGAAGCTTGTTAATAAAATAAAGGCTAAAATAAGTTTTGCTCCGGGAATGTTGTATGCAAAAAAGGGTATTGAAGAAATAAAGGCAATTATTGAAAAAAGTTTTGTTGTTTTTTTAAATAGAAGGGAGATAGAGTTGCTAACAGGTATGGGCTACGTTGAGGGATCAAAGCTCCTGCTTGACATCGGTGCTAAGGTTGTGGTTGTAACCTTGGGCAAAGAGGGTTGCATTATAAACGGCGATATAAAAGTTGAGGGTTTCAAAACGAAGGTTGTAGATACTACAGGAGCCGGAGATGCGTTCGCCGCTGGCTTTCTCTATGGTATAATAAGGGGATACAGCCTGAAAAAATGCGGTCTAATCGGGAACAAGGTTGCAAGCATGTGCATATCGAAGGTGGGTGCAAGACAAGGGTTGCCGAGAGAGAAGGACATAAAAGATTTCATTGCCAAGATTTAAAATTTATAGTTGGAAGTGGTTGGGAGTATATTCCAAGCTCCTCAAAAATAACCTTTGAAAAATATTCTTTGAATCCGTGAACCGTGAAGACGACCTCTGGACTGCACTTTTCGATAAATTCAAGAAGATCATAGAAGTCCGCGTGATCTGAAAAAGGAATTCCAAGATCAACTCCATAAATCCTTTCAAAATTTTTGTTCATAGCCCATCCAGAAAAACCTATTTGATAAATCCCCATCTTTCTGGCATACTTTCTAAAGCTATACGGAGCTAAAAATACTCTACCCTCCTTTTCTCTTCTCATAATTTTATAAAAATCTGAATATACACAGTTTTTGAAAGTGAAACTTCCTTCAAGAACTCTATTTATTTTTGCGATTGAAGGATGGACATAATATTTAATGTCGAGCTCATCGAGAAGTTTTGCTATTTGCTGAGCCTTTCCAAACGTGTATCCGTAAAGAACAACGTTTCTCTTCTTTATTTTTTCGTCTATTATATCTCTAACAATACTCTTTATTTCATCTTTTTTTGGAAATCTATAAATTTCCTTTCCATATGTGCACTCAACTATAAGTATATCAGCCTTTAGCGGCTCTGCTCCTCTTAATAAAAAGCTTTCTCTTGGGTTAAAGTCGCCGGTATAAAGCACCCTTTTTCCATTTGTTTTGACTAAGAACATCGAGCTTCCCGGCACGTGCCCAGCGTTGTGAAGGAAAACTTTTTCATTTTCATCTTTGCATATGTTTACTTTTTTTCTTTCTTTTAAAACGTTTAAGGTTATTTTTGTAGCCAAAGCTTTTTTTATGTTCGATGAAAAATGATCAAGATGCGCATGGGAGATTCCATGTGTGAAGTTTTTGAGTTTTATATGAGAATCTATGATGATATTATCAATTAAAATCCCTCCTTTGTATAATCCTATCTTCATATTCATAAACATAAAGCTTGTGCTCCTTCAGATATATAACTTTTCTTGTAAAGCTTAAAGGAGGGAGAGATCTCAGGAGAATGAATTAATTGAGAAGGCTGAAGAGATAGGTGAAAATTGTAGAAAAGAATATTGCTGTGTGGCAGTATGTAAGAGCTTCTGATAGAGAAAAAAGGATTTCAAGCAGGGAAGGTGTGAAGGTTGAGATAAAGACAATAAATTTCATCGAAGTTTGTTGAGAAATCACAGTTATGTCATAACCACACATATAAAATATAGAGAATGTTTTCCCTACTTTCATACTTTCTCACTTTATTATAATCCTCTTGTAGAATGCATATACAAGCAAAGAAATTCGTTCATATATTTACGAGCTGAGATATAAATAATCTTTCTCAATAAAAAAGAAAAGGATACATGGTTTAACGATATTTCTTTGAGATATCAATTATTTCTTGATAATATTATAAAAAAACAGTTAATATATTTCTTCAAATCACTGATAAAAATAAGAATATTTCTTAATGGTGATTAAAATTAACTGGGTCATATTATCCTTTTTTAAAATTTTAATCTTAA